>CBFHXZ010000051.1:0-10227 GCA_965659965.1 Coraliomargaritaceae bacterium | reverse complement strand
ACCTCCACGACGATCTACCTTTTTGTGGTGCTGATGGTTTTCTACTCGGTGTATTCAATTTTTTCGGTGCCGTATGAGGCGCTCGGGTCGGAGCTGACTCCGGACTACAGCGAACGGAGTAAAATCTTCGTGGTACGGAAGTATGTTCAGGAAACCTTCAATCTGGGAATTGTTTGGGTTTTCCCGCTGGCGGCCTGGCTGGGCACACTGAGTTGGGTGGGCGGCGAGACCGGCGGGGTACGCCTGGTGAGTTGGGTCATAGCCTTTGTCATCATTTGCGCTGGTGTTTTGCCCGCCATCTTCAATGTTGAACGCTACAAACAGATCGCGGTCAAAGAGGGTGCGGGCAGTTTTAAAGACGCCATGCGCGCCATTGGGCGCAACAAGCCCCTGCTCATCGTGGTCGGCGTTATCGGCACTTATCTTTTCGCCATTATGGCAACGGCCAACCTCGCCTACTTCGTGAATGTCTATTATATTTATGAGGGTGATATCATCAAAGGCGCCAGCCTTGGTGGGATTGACGGGACCCTCCGCCTTGCCTTTGCGCTGGGAGCAGCTGCCGTGATCGGGAAATTATCTGACAAGGTCGACAAGCACAAGATCATGATCGCCTCGGTGGTCATCCTGATCATCGCCTATGTAGGGGTTTACTTCACCACCATCCCCGGACGCCCCTGGCTTTCCTTGAGCATGAAGCCGCTGGTCGCGATTGGGGAGTGCGGTTTCTGGGTCTTGATACTTTCCATGCGGGCGGATGTTTGTGACTGGGATGAATACCAGACCGGCACTCGCAGTGAAGGCTTGATCGCCGCTATTACCAATTGGTGTAACAAGATTGCCATGACGCTCGCGATCGCGATCTCCGGTTTCGTGCTTCAGTATGCCATTCAATTCGACAGCAAGTTGCCCGAAGCGACCGAGGCCGCGGTGTTTCAACAAGCAGAGCGTGAATACGCGCAACTGAGCGAGCTCGAGAAACAAATTTCCGTGGATGCGGAGCCCCTTACGCTGGATATGTATACTGAGAACCTCAAGCGTCAGGCGATCATTGAGAACCAAAGCCCCGGCACGATGGAACGCATGCGCCTGCTGTACACGCTCCCCCAAGCTTTTGCCCTCCTTATCTGTCTCCTGCTCTTGCGGCGCTATCCGCTCAGTAAAGCAAAAATGATGGAGATCCGTACGGAACTGGAAACACGCCGTGGTAAAGCTGCAGGTGCCTGATTCTATCACTTAAAGCAAAAACATGATGCAATTCCCAACTCAGCTATTCCCTGTTCTTAGTATGGTATGCGCCGCCTTGGTCGCTCATGCTAACAAGCCGAATATCATTCTCATCCTTGCCGACGACCTTGGCCCGGGTGATATCAGCCGTCAGCACAGCGAGCGCACAGGCGAACCAGGGCTGGCGCCAACTCCCACACTGGACGCCCTTGCCAATGAGGGGATGTGGTTCACCGATGCCCACTCGCCGACTTCGCTTTGCTCGCCCAGTCGTTATGCCGTAATGACGGGTAACTACAATTACCGCAGTTACGCTCCCTGGGGTGTTTGGGGAACCTTTCGCGAAAGTGCTATTACGAGTGAGGACGCAACCTTGGGCCTCGTCGCGAAAGAGGGTGGTTACCGCACGGGCTTTATCGGCAAGTGGCACCTCGGTGGAGACTTTCACCACAAGAACAGTCAGACGATTTACCGCGGCAACGATCGTGGCAATCAACCGCTGGATGTGGACATGACCCGCTGGATTGCCGCCGGTCCGCAGGACATGGGCTTTGATTATGACTACACTCTGCCGACGGGCGTGCAGGGTCCGATCTATCTCGCCTTTGAAAATGGCGAATGGGCACCTTTGGCGGAGGATTCAAAAATCATACACTACGATAAAACCACCGCCAAGGATCCGCTCTTTGTTTCCGATAAAGGGCCTGGGCCGGGTGATTCGGAATGGGATTGTTACGAAATCAACAAAATCCTCGCCGCGAAAGCCGCAAACTTCATTCAGGACAGTGCCCGTGGGAAGCAACCCTTCTTCCTGTGCTACTGGTCACCTGCAGTGCATATTCCGCACACCCCGCCGGTGGAACTGGAAGGCAAGCCAATCCGTGGCACCACACCCTCGCTGCACACCGATATGAACCGCGTGATCGACTGGGAGGTCGAGAAAATCGTGGAGGCGCTGAAGGAGACGGGAGAATACGAGAACACGCTCATTATTTTTACCTCCGATAACGGCGGCCTTTCTGACAGAGAAGCGGCAAAACAGGGGCACTTTTCCAACGGTGGTTACGTTAACGGAACCAAGAACAATCCCACTGAAGGAGGGCATTTAGTTCCCCTCATTGTGAGCTATCCCGGCAACATCAAGGCAGGCAGTCGGAGTGATGCACTCATCAACGGAACTGATATCATTGCGACCTTGGCGGAGATCTGCGGCGTAGTGCTCAATGAAAAACAGGCAATGGATTCAGCGAGCTTTTTGTGGGCCTTGGCGGGTAGGGCAGATTACCAGCCGCGCCGTGAGTTGATGCAACAAGCAGGCAGCACCTGTGAAGTCATGTTGCGGCAGGGTAAGTGGAAGCTGATCCTCCAGAGCGATTGGCAACTTTCCAAGTGGGATCCCATCGGTTTATATAACCTTGAGGCTAACCTCAGGGAGGAACCGAGGACGAATCTCCTCAAGGATCCGGCACACGCTGAGCGATTGGCGGCGATGATCGAGCGCTACCATAGCGTTCGCAAGGACCCTAATCGCACAGCAGATCTTTAAGCCGCTTCGTCCTTAAGGAGAAACGACCGCATCCATGATGTAGAATGCTTTGTCTACTGCATCTGTAGAAAAGGTCGATCGTTCGATAACGTTTTCAATTCCAGCGTCGTTGGTGTCATCAATCACCGAGATTAATTCCATCGTTCCGAGTTCCCAGTTGGGGTTCGTTAAATCGGTGGTTCTCCAGATGCGCAGCACGGAGTGATCGTTCGCGCTCTTCCGACGGCTATATTGGATCTCCAGAAATTTGTTGCCGCCGTTATCAACGATCTGGCTGTTAATCATGCGGGTCGAACTGCGGTCGGTGGGGTCCGAACCCAGCGCATACTCGAGTACATTCGAAAGGGCATCTCCGTCGTCATCGCTGTTTTTTGTGCCTGTCAGTCCATTGTTACTGGCAAATTCCTGATAACCTGCGGATGAGCTCTGGGTCAGAGTGATGTTGTCCAATTGTATGACGTCGAGATCGGTACCGTTACTGTTGGGACCTTCGGTATCAAAATTAGTGGCGATGCCTTCGATGGGAATCCAGAAGTAAAGGTCGCTTGCATTCGCCATGTCGGAATCGACATCGACGGTCCATGAAACGGATACGGTATCGCCCGCAGTCGCACCTTTGAGTTCAGTGAAAGTGCGTGAGATATTGGTCGCGCCGGTCATGCGCAATTCAATATTGAGGGTGTTGTTTGTGGCGGGGACTGCTTGAACTAGCATATCAAAGGCGAGGGTCACTTGGTCTCCAACGGTCAAGTTTACCGAGGTCGGATTATCCTTGTTGGAAACCGATCCGAAGCCACCGCTAGCGCTGTCACCGGTAGTCACCTGTAAGACATTACCCGTACCGAAGGCACCGTTCGTGGTGATTGAGCCAACGGCATTATTGCTGGTACGTAATTCGGTGTCGTAACTGCCGTTGCTGATTGGGGCATTCTTTCCGAAGCTATCGGAGGTCGACATGCTGGAAAAGTCCTCACTGAAGTGGGTAGTGGAGCTGTTGAGTGCCGTGCCGTGCGAGGGTGCAGTCCGCGAGCTGGCATTGCGAATTTCCCAGTAGCGGTTTAACATGGATGTGACCCGGCTCGCTTGGGCGGGATCATTGATTAGATTCGTGGATTCGTTGAGGTCTGTATCCAAATTGTAGAGCTCGGCTGCGGTGGTGTCTGATTGGGTTTGAGTGTTGTAACCAACTGACGAATTAATGATGAGCTTCCATGAGCCCTGGCGCAGCATTACATTGTAATTATTGGTGGCGGAACCCCCTTGTTGCATCATCTCGGTTCTGGGTTCGTAGCTTGAATTGCCGAGAAAGATGGGAAAGAGGCTGTGGGAATCCTTTGCTTCATCATCGGTATAGGATGCCCCCATGGTATCCGCTATGGTTGCAAGAATGTCACTGCCGTTAACGAGCGCATCACTGGATGTATTCGCTGCAATAACAGAGGGCCATACTACGATAAAGGGCACACGATGCCCACCTTCGTGGGCAGAGTTTTTAGTGCCTTTGATGAAGCCACCGTTCGATTTGTGGCCTGCGGTTTGGGCAACAGAGTCAGATAATCCTCCATTGTCAGAAGTGAAAATGATTAAGGTGTTCTCGTATTCACCGGCGGCTTTCAACGCGTCCACGATCTTTTTGACCTCCAGATCCAGCACTCGGTTCATATCTAAGTGGCTGGTTGGGGTCGTGCCGGCAATGGGGTCGCCATCAATTGAGGTGGGCGGAGTGTGTGGGAGGTGCACTGCGGGGCTACAGTAGTATAACATGAAGGGCGCACTGCTCGCGGCGCTACTGGTGATGAATGCGGCGGCTTTGTCCGCGAGTAAAATGTTGAGTTCGGTGGAATCCCAGTTGGAGTCTCCGATGCCAGGACCTTTGTCCGCGACAAAGTCGGGGTTGTCGAAATAGACGAGTGTGGAATCCGTATCCCAAGGATACCAGCTTCCATTTTCATGGGCAACGTAAGTAGGTCCCTGCACACCACAGGCTACCGTGAAATCATAATTGAATCCCATGTCCTGCGGCCCTCTGCCAACCCATGTGGTCATATCCACCTGCGCCGGTGTCGATGCATCATCCACTTGGCGGGTTATATTCGTTGTTCCGGTTGCATAAAAATCACCGCCTAAGTGCCATTTACCGACAAAACCAGTGGTGTAGCCTGCCGACTGGGCGACCCGGCCTAGGGTGGCATCGGTTGGGTTAATCGCGTTCAAGTCGAAGGTGCCCCACACGCCACCGGGCCTATAGGAGCGGTAATTGAAATTACCCGTCATTACGGAGTAGCGACTCGGCGCACACAAGGCCGCGGGCGAATGGGCATCCGTAAACCAAAGACCTTCATTGGCGAGGGCATCGATTGCCGGTGTGGGAGCCAGGGGTGCATTGCCCGTGCGCTCCGTGTGCTGGCGACCCACATCGCCCAAACCAAAATCATCGGCAAGGATGACTACAATATTAGGTTTTTCTATTCCCAGCAGTGAAGCGACCGAGATCAGTAAGACAAAGCAGATAGTTTTCAAATTACGGGCGCTGAAATACATATAAAAAAGTGTTAAAAAATGGATAATAAAAAGAAGTTAGGTGATGACTTAACACGTGTAAAGTCAATATAGGAATGCAGGCCATGAATCAGTGCAACGACTTCTGTGATCCTCTTATTTGCTGATAAAAGTTTAATTACGATCAAAGGTATTAATACTGATTGGTTCTATAAATTGATAATTGTTCCTAGTCTTAAAATAGTATGTTTAACTATTGTCATAAATCTTTCTAATGTTACCCAATAAAGGAGCATGACATCATCCCCTGAATCCTTCGAAACGGTCTCACATGAAAACCGCTGTTTTGCGCCGCCCCAAGCCTTTGCCGAGCAGGCGCGCATAGGCAGTGAAGCCGCTTACCTAGAATTATATGAGCGCAGCATTGCAGATCCGGAGGGCTTCTGGGCCGAGGCCGCGCAGGACTTGCACTGGTTTAAGCCCTGGGATTCCGTTTTGGATTCTAGCGAGGCGCCTTTTTATAAATGGTTCGCCGGCAGTCAGACGAATATCAGTTACAACTGCCTCGACCGTCACCTTGAGGATGGAATCGGTGACCGGGTGGCACTTCATTGGGAGGGGGAACCCGGCGACCAGAAGACTTTAACCTTCCGTGAACTGCATGGGGAGGTGTGTCGCTTTGCCAATGTGCTGAAAAAAACGGGGGTGGAGAAGGGCGACCGCGTAGCGGTTTATCTGCCGATGATCCCGGAGTTGGCGATTTCGGTGCTCGCCTGTGCGCGTATTGGCGCGGTGCATTCTGTGATCTTTGGTGGCTTCTCGGCAGATTCGATTCGTGACCGTGTGCTGGACAGCGAGACGCGGATGGTGATCACCGCCGACGGAGGCTACCGTCGCGGCAAAATTCTGGAGCTCAAGAAAATTGTCGATGAAGGCGTCGAATCATGTGAATGCATAAAAGATGTATTGGTCATCAAGCGAGGTGGGCGCGAACCGATTGACTGTCCCATGGTGGAAGGCCGTGATGTATGGTACGAGGACATGGTGGGAGGCGTGGATGCCGACTGTCCTGCCGAGCCCATGGATGCGGAGGATTTGCTCTTTTTGCTCTATACCAGCGGAACGACCGGCAAGCCCAAGGGCATCATGCACACCACAGCGGGGTATCAGGTCTTTACATATTTAACCTCAAAGTACGTTTTTGATTTGAAAATGGAGGATGTGTACTGGTGCACTGCGGATGTAGGTTGGATCACGGGGCACAGCTACATTGTTTACGGCATCCTCCAAAACGGAGTGACACAAGTCATGTACGAGGGCGCACCCGATTTCCCCAACCAGGGTCGTTTCTGGGAAATTATTGAACGCTATAAAGTGACGACTTTTTACACCGCGCCCACTGCGATTCGTGCCTTCATGAAATGGGGCGATGATTGGCTTGCGGAGAAGGATTTGAGTTCCTTGCGCTTGCTGGGCACGGTTGGGGAACCGATCAATCCCGAGGCCTGGATGTGGTACCACAAACAGGTAGGTGCCGAGCGTTGCCCGATTGTAGACACTTGGTGGCAAACAGAAACGGGAGGGCACATGCTTACGCCCATGCCTGGCGCGACCGCTACGAAACCCGGTTGTGCGACCGTTCCTTTCTTTGGGGTTGAGCCGGACATTTTGACTGAAGCGGGTGAATCAGTTGAGGCAGGCATCCTCGCAATCAAGCAACCCTGGCCCGGTATGTTGCGGGGTATTTATGGCGATCCTCAGCGTTTCAAGGACACCTACTGGTGCAAGTGGAGCGGCAAGTATTATTTCCCCGGTGACGGTGCCCGACGCGACGAGGACGGTTACTACTGGATTCTTGGACGGGTGGACGACGTGGTAAACGTATCCGGCCACCGTATCGGAACCGCTGAATTGGAAAGCGTCTTTGTGGAACACGGAGATGTCGCGGAATCTGCCGTGATTGGCATTCCCCATGAAATTAAGGGTCAGGGCTTGATTGCCTTTGTGACTGTGATCGATGGTCGCGCGCATGATGACCACCTGCGTCAGGAACTGGATGCCATGATCGACAAGAGCATCGGCAAGTTTGCCCGACCGGAGCGTATTGTTTTTTCACACGATCTGCCCAAGACTCGTTCCGGTAAGATCATGCGCCGCCTTTTGCGCGATATTGCCGAGGGCCGTGAACTTGGAAATACCACGACTCTTGCTGACCCTGGAGTTGTTGAGAATCTTGAAATACAATTCGAAAAATAGCACTATTCGATGCCTACCCGTTGGTAGGCTCAGGCAATTAAACTCAATAGAAGCACGGCTTCGTTCTGCCCATGAAAGATAAAAACACCAAATCTCACTGGCGCGCGAGCTTACGCCTTACCGGCATCCTGCTCAGCGCGTGGTTCGTCCTCGGCTATCTCGGCCCCATACTCTGCCGCGACTGGCTCGACGCCAATTTCCCGAACGTCGGCACCGCACCTTTCGGTTTCTGGCTCGCACAACAAGGTTCTATTATCGGCTTTGTGCTCATCCTCATTATCTACGCGGTTTGCATGAACCGCGCCGATAAAAAATACGGTTATACCGAGGAGAAATAAACCATGGAAATTTCTCAAAGCACGCTAAACCTCATCTTTATAGCCGCGACTTTTGCGGTTTACATCGTCATTGCCGCCCGTTCGCGGGCATCATCCACAAAGGAATACTACGTTGCTGGTGGCGGCGTTTCGCCCCTCGCGAATGGTATGGCAACCGCCGCAGACTGGATGTCGGCGGCAACCTTTATTTCAATGGCTGGAGCGGTCGCCATCAGCGGATTCGATGCCTCGCGATTCCTTATGGGTTGGACTGGTGGCTTCGTTCTACTGACGATGCTTATGGTTCCCTTCCTGCGAAAATTCAACAAGGCAACCGTGCCCGATTTTATTGGCGATCGCTACTATTCCCGCACTGCCCGTGCCGTAGCGGTGATTTGCGCCATCTTTATTTGCATGACCTACATCATGGGTCAAATGCGCGGGGTGGGGGTTGTCTTTTCTCAACTTTTTGGCATCAGCATTCCCTCCGGCGTTATCAGCGGAGCGGTCATTGTCTTCATCTACGCGGGCATGGGGGGCATGAAAGGCATCACTTACACCCAAGTGGCGCAGTACAGCGTGATGGCGTTTTCCTACACTATCCCTGCGGTATTCATTGCGATGGCGCTGACGGGAAATGTCGTGCCGCAACTGGGTTTAATAGGAAATTACACCGCTGATGGTACGGCCGTGCCATTCCTTGCGAAATTGAATGCCATCAATACCGAACTTGGATTTGCAGAATATACCTCGGGTAAACTCTCCACGATTAATCTATTCTGTATCACTGCCGCTTTAATGTGCGGCACTGCTGGTTTGCCTCACGTTATCGTGCGTTTCTTTACCGTCAAAGACGTGAAGGCGGTACGCAAATCGGCTTGCTGGACTCTTGGTTTCATTGCCGTGATTTACCTGACTGCGCCCACCATCGGAGCGTTTTCCCGTGTAAACCTGATTGATAAATTGCACCAGACTGCTTATACCGAAGCCCCTTACTGGTTTAAGGAATTTGAAAAGACGGGCCAGATGGCCTGGGTCGACAAAAACAACGACGGGTTGATTCAATATTTTGGCCCCGGCAAGTCCGAGGCGGGCACCTTCAGCGTTTTCCAAGGCAAGAGCCCGCAATATCCTCAATACGACGCCCCTGAGGAACAACGCATCGGCATTCACGGGCAACGTCTGCTCGCCAATAAAGCCGATGCTTCCAATCCCAATGAGCTTTACTTTGGCAACGATATCATGGTGATGGCGAATCCTTACATGGCGGGGCTGCCACCCTTGGTGATTGCCCTGTTAATGGCGGGTTGTATCGCTGCCGCGCTTTCCACTGCGGCAGGTCTGCTCTTGGTCTTGTCCACCTCCATCTCGCATGATTTGATGAAAAAGATCATCAAGCCCGACCTGACGGATAAGGAAGAGGTCAACTTTGCACGTTTTGCATCCTTCGCAGCACTCGTGGTGGCTGCCTATTTCGGGGTCAATCCGCCCTCTGCCTTTATTGCCAAGACGGTGGCCTTTGCCTTCGGCCTCGCGGCATCCTCTTTCTTCCCCACGCTCCTGATGGGTATTTTCTCCTCGCGCATGAATCAAGCCGGAGGAATCGCCGGTATGGTTTGCGGTATCGCCTTTACCAGCAGCTACATTGTTTACTTCCAGTTCCTGGGCGGAACCAAAGAACAACTTTTCCTTGGAATCACACCTGAGGGTATCGGCTTTATCGGCATGCTGATCAATTTCCTCGTTGCTTTCGCTGTTAGTGGCATGACCAAGCCTCCGCCTGAGCATATTACTGAAATGGTTGCCAATATCCGCACCCCTAGTAGCTCGCAGCAAGCGCCGCCGACGAACTTCGAAATCTAGGCGCGTGCTCGCTTTAATTGAGGAGGCGCTTGAAGTTCTCACCCATGAGTGCTTCAAGCGTTTCCCTGTCGAATCTTGTTTCCCGCTTGATGTAATCCAGATAGTGCTCGAAGTCAGCTCGTCGCTGATTGCGTGGAAAGAGGCGTAAAGGATAGTCGCTTCCGAATACTAATTTGTCCGCGCCGATAGTTGTTAAGGCCTCCCTAAAAACCTCGGCCGAATGGAGGAGGGGACTTGCGGAACAATCGAAGTAAAGATTTTCAGGAAGATTATTGATGCCTGTTTTGCCTGCCTGAAGCAGGAGGTCGCCGCCCCAATGTGCGAGGATTAAAGTTACCTCGGGTGCGCTTTCCGCGAGTGCAATGATTTCGTCGTGCGGCGTTGCGACTGCATCCGGGTGTTGCCTGCCAATTGTTCCGGTAACGTGCAAGTTGATGGGCCATTTATATTGGGCGCACCATTCAGCTATTTCCAGCCAGCCTTCACTGCGGGCATTGAAATCCTGTACGCCGTGATGCA
>CBFHXZ010000050.1:0-10952 GCA_965659965.1 Coraliomargaritaceae bacterium | reverse complement strand
TAAAAGTAATTATCAGCACCGCATAGAAAAGTACTGTCCCCATAACCATGGCATAGTCGCGGTTGAGTGCGGCATTCACGAAGAACGGTCCAAGGCCGGGTATAAAGAAAAGAGTTTCCACCACAAATGAACCGCTGATAAGCCCCGCTGTCGCCGGCCCAAGGTAGGCAACCACCGGTTGTAGTGCGCTACGAAGGGCATGGCGCAACACCACCGCACTTGAGCTTACGCCCTTGGCGCGGGCGGTTCGGATAAATTCGTTTTGCAAGACATCCAGCATACCGCCGCGGGCGAGTCGTGCGATGTAGGCCGCATACATGAGGCCAAGCGTTAACGCAGGCAGGGTTCGGTCGCTGGCGTAATTCCAGCCCAGCGGATTGAACCAGTCTAGGCTGATGGCAAATGCCAACAAAAGCAATGGGCCCAAAACGAAGGAGGGAAGACAGATCCCGGCAGTCGCTATCCCCATGAGGATTGATTCCGACGGCTTGTTGTGTCGCAAGGCTGCAAACACCCCGAGCGGGATGCCGATCACTAATGCGATCAGAAGCGCCCACAAACCAAGCTCAAGTGAAACAGGAAAGGCTTGTGCGATAATTTCCTGCACATCCCAGCCTGCATATTGATAGGAGGGGCCAAGGTCGCCACGCAGAAGGTTGCCAAGAAAGCGCAAGTATTGAAGATGCAAGGCTTCATCGAGCCCATAATGCGCTTCAATTTGTAGTTTTATTTCAGGGCTTACCGGTTTTTCGCTATCGAAAGGGCCACCGGGTGCGAGGCGCAATATTACGAAGGTTGCAGTGGCGATAATCCAAAGGGTCGGGATTGCTTGCAAGAGGCGTTTGATGATATGCGAATACATCGTTTATTCCTCTAGTTGAATCGCCTGATAGGGATGATTGTCGAGCAAGCTTGGGTGCCATCCTTTTACCGCTGGATGTATCAAGCGACTGGTCACATAAAAATAGATCGGGATAACTGGAAGAGCATCAATCAGAATTGCCTCTGCCTGCTGAAAAAGCTCCATACGCGCCGCGGGGTCCGTTTCCTTGGCGGCACTTTCGATTAGGGCATCATATTGCGGGTTATGCCAGTTGGTGTGATTGTTCCCGTTATCGCTCTCTCCGAGACTGAGAAAGGTATTGGGGTCGTCGTAATCCCCGTACCAAGCTGCGCGCAGGATGTCGAAATCCCCGCTTTGGCGGGTAGCAAGGTAGGCCTTCCATTCCTGATTGTGGAGCTCAATCTCGATACCGAGTTCTTTTTTCCAGATTTGCTGAATGGCGACTGCAAGGGTGCGGTGTGATTCGCTGGTGTTGAAGAGGAGCTGTAATTTTGGAAAGTCCTTACCATCTGGATAGCCGGCTTCGGCCAGTTTTTTGCGGGCGAGGTCTGGGTCGTAGGGTAAGCGTACGCGCGCTTCATAGCCACCAGTATTTGGCGGAGTGAAATGATAGGCGGGCTTCTGCCCGGCACGCAGAATATGCGTCGTTAAATCCCCACGATTTATGGAGTAAGCGAGCGCTTGTCGCACCCGCGCGTCGGCGAGGGGGCCACGCTCGGTATTGAGCATGTAATAATAGACCCCCAGGGCGGTATCGAATCGCAGGCGCTCGGGTTGGTTTTCCCGATACCAATCAATCCGATGGATAGGTACCGAGCTGGTTATGTGTAAGTGTCCGGCACGAAAGGCGCGTTCTTCGCTTTGAACTGCAATCGGCAGGAAATGAATTCCGTTCAAGCCAAGCTCACCGCGAGCGCGGTAATGAGGGTTTCGTACAACATCGATACCGTTGTTGAGTCGCCAACGCTCCAGTTGAAAGGGACCGTTCCCTACAAAGTTTCCGGGCTTAGTCCATTTTGAAATCCGGTCTGTGATCGCTCCGTGTTTCAGTATCGTAGGTGGATGAACGGGCCACCATGTGTTGTGCGATAGCATACTGAGGAAATAGGGGGTGGGGGATTCCAACTCAATTACGAGTGTATGTGCATCCGGCGCGCTGACTCCCACGCTGGAAAAATCCGTGCTTTGTCCACGGTGAAAGGCCTCCGCTCCGCGCATGGGATAGAGCATGTAGGCATAAGGCGCTCCTAAAGCGGGGGAGAGTATGCGTTTGAACGAAAAGATAAAATCCTGCGGGGTTACAGCTTCGCCATTAGACCAACGGGCCTCCGGATCGAAGTGAAAGGTATAGCGTTTGCCGTCATGCGAGACTTCCCATGATTGCGCCACACCCGGCTCGACTGCCATTGTTTCAGGGTGCAGGGTCGTGAGTCCTTCCAAGAGGGCCAACATCACTGAGTATTCCGTTAGTCCGGTCGTAAGGTGTGGGTCCAGCGCGGCTGGCTCGGCGCCTATGCCGATATAGAGTAGACCGCGTTCAATACCGCGCTCAACGTTGGTTTGTCGCTTCGTGCAGGCGCACCATCCGAATGCGAGCACAAGGCTGGCAAGCGAAAGGATGACTTTGGGGTTAAGCGGCACGTGTGAGAGCATTTATATCTGCTCGCAGAAATGCAACCCGCAGTAAGCCAAAAATACAATATTTTCAGCTCAAGTCTCCAAACCCAGGCCTAGGAGCGAGATCCCCGCTGGGAATAGAGATCCTTGTATGAATCCCTTGGAAATACCGTTGCCTTACAGCCTCTAAAATTTAAGAGTCTATCCATGGATGATAACAGGAAAGGTACTCCACAACGACGGCAAATTAATCTGCAACAACTTGCGGTGGATTTCATGGCAGGTATGCAGCGTCACTTCGATATGCTTGCGTTTAATCTCGCTTCGCGTGGAGCCGTAACTGAGACAGATTATAAACGAATTTTACAGGCACCGCACGTGATGCCCTCGGTTCAACAGCATCAAAATTTTGAACAAACCCAAGCATATGCCAGAGATCTCATGATGCGGCAGTTGCTCAATGATGCCTTGGGTCTGGTTTTCAGCTTATTGCACAATGCTCATTTTTATCTGACCCTTGTTAAATATAGTGAAGGAAATTCAGAACTAAATCCGGATAAGAAAGAAGAGGTGGAAGCCTCGCAAAAATCATTCGTCGAGTGCCCGCTCGATGAAAAATTCAACCGGCTTGAAAATGATTTTTCCATTCGTTGTGAACTGGAAGACACCATCACTTCAATTGGCTTCAGCCTTCAGGCTCTAATTCAAAATTCAGGTAAAGTGACTACACAGCATTTAGATGCCAATAAAGAGCTCGTGCTGGATTTAAAGTCAGCGGAAGAAGAGGCCACTCAATCAGTTGATGTCGTGACCCATGCCAAGCTAAAAGATTACCCCAAAGTTTTTCGCGAGGGCGAGTTTGTGAGCTTCAGCGACAAGGAGCTGCAGCTAATCCTCGTGACTGTCGCTTCCTTCGCAGATGGACTCTTTAATTCGATTGCCCGCTACGTGAAAGACGCGAGGGGTGTCGATTAGGAAGCCGCGTGTAGACGCAGTCCATTAAACCGCAGCGGCGTCTTTCTGGAAAAATCCCAGCAATAGGTAGGCAAAGACGCCGACTACTATTCCGGAATCAGCTATATTAAATGCAGGATAGCGTCCGCCTTCCAAGATGTAAGGAATGCTGACTGGGAAATGAAAATCCAAAAAGTCGATCACGTGCCCATGTAATAATCGGTCCAGCAAATTGCCAAGAATGCCGCCGCTCATGAGCCCGAAAATCCATTGATGGGAGTGACGATATAACTCCAAGCTCTTGCGGAAGTAAAAGAGCGCTCCAAGTGCAACTAAAGCAGCGATAGCGAGAAACAGCCCCTGGCCCTCCATGATGCCCCATGCGGCTCCCCGGTTGCCTATGTGGACCAAGTAAAAGAAGTCCGGTATGATGGTGATTGATTCACCTTGATAGTAACTGTCGATAGGCAGGCGATTGCTGATCCAGAACTTTGTCAGTTGATCTAAAAGAAAGACGATTCCCGCAGTCAAAAACAGCCTGCGGTAAGCGTCGATCCTATGGGCTAGAGTGCCACCGGGCATATTTCAGGTTGGGGTTGGAAAGGCGACCTAGTCGTCATCCGTCACAATTTTGGGAGCGTCTGAATTATCGCTGAAAATCTCCCCGACAACGCGATCATTCTTACGGCGATTGTTTTTTTCGTATTCTTTTTGGCCTTCAAGTGAGAAGCGTGCAAAGGGAACTGCCACCAAGCGTTCTTTTTTGATGGGTTCGCCGGTCTGTTCACAAACCCCATAGTTTCCGTCCATCATGCGTCGAATCGCTTCCTCGATCTCATAAAGGGCATCCTGCTCGCTGGAGACAAGGCTCAGGGCAAAGTCCCGGTCAAAGGCATCGGTACCGGCATCGGCCTGGTGATTTCCATAATTGGAAAGATCTCCCGCATCTTCACGGGCTGAATGCATGAGCGTGTCGGATGTGTGCAAATCCAGTTCATCTTGCAAGTGTTGGCGCAACTCAAGGAGGAGTTTGTAGTATTTCTTCCACTTGCGGGGAATGGCGGCGGCCTCTTCGGTAACGTTCTTCTTTTTCTCGGACGGATTGAAGCCGAGAATATCCGTAAGAGATGCCGCAGCATGGACGCGCTTTTTGACGGGAACCTTGTCCAAATCAACCGTTATCTTTTTGGCGACCACCTTGCTAGCTTTAGCCGTCTTTTTCTTGGCCTTGGGTTTGGTTTCCTCGGGTTCCTGAGACTTGCGGGCGGCGATAACTGCCTCGACTTCATCCAGAGAGAAACTTGTGGGTGCGCCCTTGGCGGTGCCATCGGCAGCATCGCTGCGCGCAACCGAAGCTTTCTTGAGAGCGAGCTTCTTTATGGCGTCTCCGCTTGCCTTTTTGGCGACTTTACGGACGACCTTTTTGGGTGCCACTTTTTTGGCGGCGGCCTTCTTGGCTGCTTTCTTCTTGGGGGCTGGTTTTTTGGCGGCGGTCTTCTTGGCTGCTTTCTTCTTAGGCGCTGCTTTTTTAACGGCCTTCCTAGCTGCTTTCTTCTTAGGCGCTGCTTTTTTAACGGCCTTTTTGACGGTTGATTTTTTAGCTACTTTCTTGGTATCAACCTTCTTGGGCGTCTTCTTTGCAGCTTTTCTTGCAGTCTTCTTGGCAGCTTTTCTTGCAGTCTTCTTGGCTACTTTCTTAGTCGTGGCCTTCCTAGGGGTAGCCTTTTTCACAAGCTTCTTTGTAGCCACCTTCTTCTTAGCGACCTTTTTAACAACAGCTTTTTTAGTCACCTTTTTCGTCGTTTTTTTTGTCATAACTGGTTTGGTAAGATTGGGGTTTTATTTATAAAGTTGCTTTAAGTGCTTGGGCACAACGTGGAGATACGGCGCCCCATTTGTCTGTTTTAACTAATTCAGGCACCCAGCGCCAACTGCGGGGGCAGCGAACGCCATCGGCATGCTTGACTTCAACGCTAAGTGATTCAGCAGATGCATCGGAGACGACATTGACCTGCGAAAGAATAAAAAGTTCAGGAAGCTCGGCTTCGTATTTCTTTAGTAATTGGAAGGTCGTATCGGAAGGTGGGCCAGTAAAGACAGCTTTGGCATCCAGACTCTGACCGATGGTCTTTTGCTGTCGCAAGGCTTCCAGTGGTTCATTCAGCATAGTTGCCAAGCATTCACGCAAGGCGCTGATATCGCCTGCGATGTCCGCGTTTTTCCAGTTTTCGTCAATACTCGGCCATTCAAGCAGGGCGGCAGGTTCGCGAGAATCGTCACTATCGCTGCGGGCATAATTCCAGGCTTCGTCGGCCGTGAAAGGCAGGATCGGGGCCAAAAGACGTGTAAATACATCAAAGATGATCGCAATGGCGGTTTGGGAGGAACGACGCAGAGGGTCGTTGGGCGCAGCAGTATAGAGGCGGTCCTTAAGGATATCGTGATACGTAGCGGATAGGGTGTTCGCGCAGAATGGATCCAGGAAATCTTTGAAGGCACGGTGGAACTCGTAGGCTTCGTAGGCTTCGCTCACTTGTTCAACGAGCTTGGCGAGTTGATGCAGTGCCCATTTGTCTACGGGGTGCAGTTGGTCCAACGGAACCGCGTCCATGGCGGGATCAAAATCGTGAATATTACCTATTTGGTAGCGCAGGGTGTTGCGGATATTCCGGTAATTATTGGCAACATTTTTAACGATATTATCGGAAACGGGAACATCGCCACGGTAGTCCTGCGAGCAAATCCACAAGCGGATGATGTCGGCGCCGTATTGCGAGATCCATTCATTCAGGGGACGGGCGGCGCCGTCGCTCTTGGAAAGCTTGGTGCCATCCTCTTTTACGATAAAGCCGTGGGTAAGGAGGTTTTTGTAGGGGGCGGCGCGGTCGGCAATGACGGCGGTCCAGAGCGAACTTTGGAACCATCCGCGGTGCTGGTCGGAGCCCTCAAGGTATAAATCAGCAGGCCACTTGAGTTGCTCGCGTTTTTTAAGGACGGCGCGGTGCGAGCTGCCGGAATCGATCCAGACGTCAAGCGTGTCCGTTCCGCTTTTCAGGTTTTCGGGCGCGGGCCAGTCCTTGGGGAGGTCGATGCCTGCAAGCAGTTCGGTGGGTGATTGGCGGAACCAGAGATCCGTGCCCGACTCTGCAATTTTTGGAGCGAGGGCACGAATGACATCCGCGTCCAGATAAGCCTGTCCGTCGGCGTCGTAGAACGCGGGAATAGGAACGCCCCAGGTACGCTGTCGACTGATGCACCAGTCCGGGCGATTTTCAACGGCGGCACGGATGCGGTTCTTGCCCCATGAAGGGATGAAATTGACCTGATCGAGCGCGTCGAGGGCGCGTTGGCGGTCGCCGGATTTATCAAGGGCGATGAACCATTGATCCATCGCACGGAAAACAACCGGGGTCTTCGAGCGCCAGCAATGCGGATAGCTGTGCTCAATCTTCTTTTTGGAAATTAGACTGCCATTGGCGGCGATGATCCGCAGGACTCCAAGATTCGCGGGCGAGGGCTTGCCGTCACCGCTTTCCAGCACCGACGCACCGACGAGTTCATCGGGAACTTGTCCGTCATCAACATAGCAACCGGTATCATCCAGCGGGCAATAGATATCGAGCCCGTTCTTTACGCCGGTAAGATAGTCGTCCAGTCCATGCCCTGGGGCCGTGTGGACGCAACCGGTACCACTTTCAGTCGTGACATATTCTGCGGTGAGAATCGGTGAGGGTCGGTCAATAAATGGATGCCGAGCCTGGAGGTTCTCGAGCTGAGATCCGGTATAGGTCGCAAGGGTAGTGACCTCACCAAGTTCGCATTCGCCCGCAACGGTCTCAAGCAAAGGGGTTGCGATAATAAGGGTACCCTTGTCGCTGCGTACCGCGCTGTATTCAATATTTGGGTGAACCGCGACCGCAAGGTTGGCGGGCAGGGTCCAGGGGGTCGTCGTCCAGATGAGAATGGAGGCGTCCTCATCTTCTATTGCAAGCGCCTGTCGGGCTTCGTCTGTAAGTGGCAACTTGACGTAAATGGAGATGCTTTTGTGGGGCCGGTATTCAATTTCGGCTTCGGCGAGGGCAGTGGCGCAGGGGATTGACCAGTAAACGGGTTTCTTGGAGCGGTACACGAGACCTTGTTCGACGAGGCGGGCGAGGGTTTCAAACTCGGCGGCCTCGTATTCGGGATGAATGGTCCAGTATTCGTTTTTCCAGTCTGCGAGCACGCCCAGACGCTGGAATTGTTCGGTTTGAAGCAAACGGTACTTATCGGCAAAAGCGGCACAAGCCTCGCGTACTTCGAGGGGGGTGTAATCGGTACGTCCGGCGTCCTGAAGTTGGCGGGAGACTTTGTGCTCAATCGGGAGGCCATGGCTATCCCAACCAGGAATGTAGGGAGCGTTGTAGCCCTGCATCCATTTAAAGCGTAGGATGGTGTCTTTTAGTGTTTTGTTTAAGGCGTGACCCAGATGCAGGTCACCGTTGGTAAACGGCGGACCATCATGCAGAATAAAGTCAGGCCCCTCGGCGTTGTTCTCCTGAATTTGCTGATAGAGCCCGTCCTCATGCCACTGTTGCATACGCTCCGGCTCGCGCTGTGCGAGGTTACCTCGCATCGGGAAGCCGGTCTGCGGCAAATTGAGTGTATCTTTGAGGTCTTGGCCCATGTTGTTGCTTCGGATGAAACCGGACAATTACTGGAAAGCGCGGGAGTTTGTTTCTTTGGGAAGGGCTGTCAAGCAAGCAGCAAAGCTAAAAAGTGGCTAAATTATGGTCGACTGGCTAAAATAGGCTCGCAGGAGCGGCTCAAAGGGTCTTGCTAGTCAGTTTGCTCCTGTTTTTTCACTCATGTATCTCGCTTTAGTACAGTTTCCGGTTGTGGATTTAAACCTCTTGGTTTTGTCCGTTTTTTTGCTGCTGGGCTTGTTTGCATTGGGGGGAGGCGGTCAATTGCTGACGCGCGGCGCTGTTGGGATTTCGGCAAATTTGAGCGTCGATCCGCTGATTGTTGGCCTGACGGTTGTTTCCATCGCGACTTCGATGCCGGAATTTTCCACCACCCTAATGGCGGCAGGGTCGCATCCGGGACTCGCTCTGGGTAACATTTTGGGGAGCAATATCGCGAATACCGGACTCATTCTTGGCATCGCCGCCTTACTTGTTCCACTCAAGGTTAAGCTGCGTTTGGTTGAACGCGAGGTTCCCATCCTAATTTTGGTGACGGTCGTGTTTGGCTTAATGATTTTCAGCGAGGGCTTGGGACGAATAGAAGGATTGATCCTTCTGGCGGCTACGGTTTCTTATCTCGTTTATATCGTACGGAAGGCGCGCGAAGAGCATTGGTCGCCGGTGGATGATTTGCCGAAAGTATCGATTTCAACCTTAACTGCTTTTGGTCTTGTTGTGCTTGGGGGCCTGTTCCTTGCATTGGGTGCGGATTTGCTGGTTCAGTCCAGTGCCGAGATTGCAAGCAGGATGGGAGTCAGTGATGTCTTTATCGGTTTCACGGTCGTGGCGATTGGAACGAGCCTCCCGGAGCTAGCAGCTTGTATGGCAGCAGTGCGGGCAGGGCAGGGCGACCTCTGCGCTGGAAATATTGTTGGTTCCAATTTATTCAATCTACTACTTATCGGGGGTGGTGCCGCTGTGCTCAAAGAGCTTCCCTTTGCATTCGAGGATATCGGTCTGGAATATTTCGCAGCGCTTCTATTGACGATTTGTCTTTTGTGGTTCGTGCGCAGCGGGCATACCGTCACCCGTCGGGAGGGCGGCTTCCTGCTCTTGTTTTATTTGGCTTTTATTGCGCTCGCAACGCTACAGCAATGTACCGACTTCATCTGAAAGATCTGGATTTTAAATTATGACTAATGCAACTAAACCGGTCGTGCTCATCATTCGTGATGGCTGGGGAGAAAATCATGATGCGTCTCAGGATGCACACAATGCCGTCAAGCTGGCAAATACGCCGGTGGCGGATCGTTTGTCTGCGGAATGGCCCCGCACGGAAATCAAAGCCTGTGGTCTCGCGGTGGGGCTGCCGGAGGGAATCATGGGGAACTCTGAAGTAGGACACCAGAATATCGGTGCCGGTCGGGTCGTGGATCAGGAAATTGTGCGTATCAATAAAGGAATTGCCACGGGCTCGGTTAAGGAGAGCCCCGCGCTTCAGGCGGCCTTTGAAAACGTTAAGACCAAGGGGAGCGCTTTGCATTTCATGGGGCTCGTTTCCGATGCAGGCGTGCACTCAATGCTCGATCATCTTTACGGACTGCTTGCAGTCGCCAAAGAGGCGGGGGTCGAAAAAGTGTATCTCCATGCCATCACCGACGGACGCGATACCGGACCCTTTACTGGTAAGGGTTTCATTGAGGCGGCTGAGGCAAAGATGACGGAGATGGGGATTGGGCAAATCGCTTCAGTGGCGGGTCGTTACTGGGCAATGGACCGCGACAACCGCTGGGATCGCGTACAGCGCGCCTACGATTGCCTGACCGGACGCGCGCTTGAGCGCACCTTTCCATCTGCGACAGACGCCATACAAGCGCATTACGACGCCCCCGAAACCGAAGGCACCAAGGGTGACGAATTCTGTCCTCCGTCCGCCATCGTCAATGCCGAAGGAAACCCCATCGGCACGATTCTCAATGACGACTCGGTCATCTTTTTCAACTTCCGTGGCGATCGTCCGCGCGAGTTAACCCGTGCCTTCACCCAAGAAGATTTCGATGATTTTGAGCGCAGTGAAAAGCTGGACCTCTATTTTGCAACGCTCAGCGAATATCAAGTTGGGCTTTGCCCGAATGTCATTTTTCAAAAACCGCCTAAAATGGACGGTATACTTGGAGCTTATTTGGCAGAGCAGGGGATTGCGCAATTTCGTTGTGCCGAGACCGAGAAATTTCCCCACGTGACGTTTTTCTTTAACGATTACCGCGAGGAACCCTTCCCTGGAGAGGATCGCGAACTCATCCCCAGCCGGAAGGATTGCGCCACCTATGACGAGAAACCGGAAATGTCAGCCTACGGGATTCGTGACGCCACGGTTGCGGCAATCGAATCCGGAAAATACGGCCTCATCGTCGTGAATTTTGCGAACCCCGACATGGTGGGTCACACAGGTGTACTGAAGGCCTGTATTCAAGCCTGTGAAGTTGTGGATGGCTGCGTGGGTGATTTGCTGAAAGCCATCGATGCAGCCGGCGGATCCGCGCTCATCACCGCCGACCACGGTAACTCGGATCAACTTTGGAATACCGCAACCGATGGCCCGCATACCGCCCACACCCTCAATCCCGTCGAGGTGGTTGTTTACAGCACCGAGCACAAAGGTGAAGCACTGTTTAACGATGGCGCGCTCGGTGATATCGCCCCCACTATACTACAATTGATGGGATTGGAAGCGCCTGCCCCCATGACCGGGAAAAGCCTTTTACACTAACAAGACTAGCCTTGAATTGACTGACGCAGTCTATTTTTTATTTTTATTTTTATTTTAGCGGGGTGTAGCGCAGCCTAGTAGCGCGCGTCGTTCGGGACGA
>CBFHXZ010000049.1:0-11267 GCA_965659965.1 Coraliomargaritaceae bacterium | reverse complement strand
ACACGGTCCGGAATGGAGGCGGATTCGCGCAATGCTTCGTCCAACGGCTGCAAGTCCAGGCCGCGGAGGTCTTTGACGCCTCCGTTACCCGAGGCGACAGAACCGTTCAAATCACCGAGCGTGATGGGCAGGAGAATGGTTTCGCCATCGCGGATGACCTTTACCTGTACCTCGCGGCCCGGCTCCATTTGAGAGACCGTTAAGCGCAGTTGTCGGGCGGACTCAATGGGAGCGCCGTCAATTTCTATGATGACATCGCCATGTTCTAAACCGCCCGCCTCTGCCGGCGAGCCCTCCTGTACCTGATTGACAATGGCACCCTTGGTGGATTCCAGATCAAAGGATTCCGCCAATTCGGCATTCAAATCACCCGGAATAATTCCCAACAAGCCGCGCTGTACTTCGCCGCTGTTGACGAGCTTGTGTGCAACGCCGATTGCAAGGTTAGATGGAATGGCAAGGCCGATTCCAATACTCCCGCCCGAACGTGAGAGGATGGCGGTATTGATACCGATCAAACGTCCCCAAGCGTCAATCAAAGCACCACCGGAATTACCCATATTGATGGCGGCATCGGTTTGAATAAAGTTTTCGTAGCTTCCGGCACCTAAAATATCGAGCGAATCGCGACCCGTAGCGGAAACGATCCCCTTGGTCGCGGTGAGGCCCACTTCCAGAGGATTGCCAATGGCAAAGACCACATCACCCACCCGAAGGAGGTCGCTGTTGGCGATTTTAATGGCCGGCAAGGAGTCATCCGATTCAATACGAAGCACTGCAACATCGGTCTTGGCATCCTCCCCAATTAGCTCAGCGGTGAATTCACGATCATCTGCCAGACGAACCCGGATTTCATTAATCTTCTGTCCGCGTTCAGCAGCGACCACATGACGGTTGGTAATAATATAACCATCATCAGAAATAATTACTCCAGAGCCCACTCCCGTACTCTCGCGTTCCTGCGTGCCTCTGGAATTGGGTACCGGCATGCCAAACTGCCGGAAGATGTCCTCCATACCACGAGGCCCAAAGAAGGGGCTACTTCGGACTGTCTCCAGACGAGTCGTATAGACCGCCACCACCGAAGGGGTCGCGCGATCGAGGACACCCGCGTAGGAAACAACCGTGATCGCTTCCGTTGCTTCAACAGGTTGATCCTCTTGAACAATTTCCAGCGGTGGATTTTCAGAGCCACACAAGGCGACCACCGTGATCGCTGCGGCCAGTAATAATGTGATTAGTAGACGCATAATTTTTTTCATTGGGTTAGGGACAAATGCAAGAAATGCAAGTTCCGCAACTTACTCCTTCAAATACTAAAAACCTTTCACATCAAAAAGCCCCGTCACGCTGGAGTTACTGTGAATACGATTGATCCCCTCTCCAAGCAATTCCGCCACACTGAGAACGGTGATGGGCATGCCCTCGCGTTGCTCAACCGGGGTTGAATCGGTCGTAATCAATTGATTGAGCAGGCCTTTGTTGATGCGTTCGTAGCCGCGATCATTCAAAACCCCGTGGCTCACCGCCGCCATCACGCTTTTGGCGCCATTCTTCTTTAAAAGCTCAGCCGCCGCGCAAAGTGTGCCCGCCGTCTCGGTCATGTCATCGATCAGCAGAATATCACGGCCTTCAGTTTCACCGACCAATGAGACCGCTTCCACGGTCTCGGCATCCGTGCGGCGCTTGGCGATAAATCCGAGAGGCACCTTTAGGAGATTGGCATAGGCAGATGCCATTTTCATTCCTCCGACGTCCGGAGAAAAGAGCGTTAAATTATTGCGATCCAGATCTTTTAAATATTGGAAGAGCACCGGAGAAGCGTAGAGGTGGTCGACAGGGATATCAAAGAAGCCCTGAATTTGCTGGGCGTGAAGGTCGATGGTAAGAATGCGGTTAGCGCCTGCGGAAACGAGCAGATTGGCTACAAGCTTTGAGGTAATTGGAACCCGTGGCTGATCCTTGCGATCCTGTCGTGCATAGCCGTAGAAGGGAATCACGGCGGTAATGCGCTTTGCGGAGGCACGGCGTGCGGCATCAATCATAATGAAGAGCTCCATCAAGTGCTGATTGGCAGGATTGCAGGTAGACTGAATGATGAAGACGTCAGCCCCGCGAATGTTCTCATCTATACGAACAAAAGTCTCGCCGTCCGGAAAGCTCTTCACTGTCGCGGCACACAGGGAAGTCCCGAGGTAATGACAGATTTTTTTTGCCAATTCCGGATTTGAATTACCGGTAAATATTTTAAGATCATTCATAAGAGTTAGATGGGGACTTGGTAATTATTTTTGAGATTCAACATATTTTTCCAGCTTATCAAACCTTTTGAAAAGGTCGGGCAATTTCTTTTGTAAGCTGTAAATACGATACATCAGGTTCGCGTTTTGCCCGCTTATACCGAGGATTTTCTCCTTGGGTTCGGTTGAGCGCATCAAGCCCGACTTCGCGTATACCAAGGTCCCGTCACCAATCTTCAGGTGACCGGCTGCCCCTGATTGACCTGCCATAATGACGTTGTCGCCCAGTTCGGTGCTGCCACTGATTCCGCATTGGGCGATAAGCAGGCAGTTACGACCGATCTTTACGTTGTGCGCGATTTGAACGAGGTTATCAATTTTGGTTCCAGCTCCGATATGGGTGGTACCGAAACGTGCCCGATCAACAGTGGTATTGGCGCCGATATCCACATCTGACTCCGTTGCCACGATTCCTATTTGAGGCAAACGCTTGTGTGCGCCGTCGATGGGGGCGTATCCATAACCATCCGAACCGACAACACAACCAGCCAACAAGCGGTTGCGCTCCCCGATGATACAACGATTTGCCACCACAACCTGCTGAAACAAGTAACACTCACGACCTATCTCTGCCTGCTGGCCAATAGAGACATGGTTTTCCAGCACCGTATTGGCGCCAACCCTAGCTCCCTCGGCGATATAACAAAATGCGCCAATACTGGCAGTCGGATCTACCTCGGCGCCCTCTTCTATGTGCGCGGTGGGATGGATGCCCGGCGCAGGGCGAGGTTCAAGCGTATTTTCAATATCGCGACAAATCAGCGCCAAAGCATAGTTCGGGTTTTCCAGACGAATATAGAGCTGCGATTCACGCGGCTCACCCTGGTAATCCATGGGCAGGAGCAAAACCGATGCCTCAGATTCCCCTACCTGTTTGCGATATTTTACATTTCCCAAAAAGGATAAATCACCAATCTCGCCGTCGCTGAGTGAGGCAATGCGATTGATGTCTCCGGAAAAACCACCCGCACATTGAGCACCTTCTCCGACAATCTCGAGGATGCGTTCGATGGAATAGTTTAGCCTCATACGACCCTTAAAATAAAAAACCCTGTTCTTGGCGAGAACAGGGTTTGTAAAAAGCGATAGTCTTAATCTGCGTTGAGAACAGCGATCACTGAATCGGTGACCTCAATCGAATCCGAGGCATACAGGATGTTGCCCATAAAGACGTTGTATTCCTCAACTTCATCATCCCCCACAGGAACATTGATTTTCTGTGGTGCAATCGGGACGATCAGGTCAAAGCCTTTATCCTTGGCGACTTCGATGACCGCCTCGCGAATCTTTAATTGAAAGGGATTAAGGATGAGGTTGCGGTTTTGTTGATTCTGCTGCTGTAACTGGGTGCCATAAGCATTCAGTTGCTGAATTTTAGCCTGGTTGTCATTGATCAGCTTTTGGGCTTCCTGTTCCGCATTTTGGCGGGCGAGATCGGCAGTTGCAGGATTTTGAGCGGTTTGCTGCAACTCTTGCACCTGAGCCTCCACAACGTCCAGACCAAGCTTAACTTTAAAGGCATCCACTTCTTCTTGAGCGGTCTGTGCGGCACCTTCCACACGCTTAAGGGCGCTTTGGTAATCGACGTAGTCATTCATCAAACGCTCCATATTGACGGTGCCCACACGACTGGGTTCCTGAGCGAAGCTGAAGCTAGCAGCAATGAGCGTTACCAGCACGAATGTAATTATTTTTTTCATGTTACTTTATTATATTGGTTAGATCTTTTTTAATTTATTTTTGATTAGATAGTAGAGTTAAAAGCGGGTGCCAAATGAAAAATTGAACTGTGTGCCGTCGGCGTCACCTGCAGGATCTTCCATGGGGAATCCGAGATCCAGCTTAAGCGGCGAACCCATGAGCATGATGCGAGCCCCTACACCCCAGTTTGAAGCGTAATTGGATATGCCAAAATCAAAGTCATTCTTATTTACAAAACCCATATCATAGAAAACTACGAGCCCAAAGGGTTCCGCAAGGCGAAATCCGTATTCCATAGAGAGCATTCCGTAGGTGTTGCCCCCGATCGGCTCAGTGGTATCGTCAGCATCGCGAGGTCCGACATCACGGTAATCGAAGCCGCGTAGGGTTTCAGGCCCCCCTAAGTAGAAACGGTCATAGAAGGGCATCTCCTTGCTTTGTCCATAAGGCAGGGCGGCACCAAGGCGACCCAGAACGGAGAAGGTTTGTTCCAGCGTATCAAAGGTTGGGATAAAATGCGCGGTTCTGCCCTCAAACTTCAGGTAATTCACATCTCCCCCCAGACCGGCAAGCTCCGTTTCCAGGGTCGTGCGGTTGCCGCGGCGCGTGAAAAGCACCGAATCGCGCGAATCACGTAAAAAGGTAAGCCCCAGCTTGGAAACCGTCGACTTCCCCTCAGCGAGCTGGAAAACGTCTGCGATGTTGTCATCGGGATTATAGCCCGTTCCCGCCACATCAAAAATATCCACAAATTCCAAACGATAGGAAAAACGCCCCTCTACCAGTTCGAAGAGGCGGCGGCGGAGGTAGAGCTCAAAACCGGTACGTAATTCATTGTAGTCTGAGCTTTGATAATCCGATTCCGTACGGAAAAGCTCCACCCCAAAAGCAAGGCGCTGTTCAAAAAGCCAGGGTTCCTCAAAGGTAACGAGAGCTTGATTACTGCGATTGCCCAAGGATAGGCGAAAACGGAATTTTTGCCCGTCACCCTGAAAGCCATTCCCCGGGTTAAAGAGATCAAAGTTGCCCTGACGCGTCTCAAAGAAAACCTGCGCACTCTCAACCGAACCAAAACCCATGCCAAAACTCAGGTTGCCGGTGTGGCCCTCAGTGACGGCAACGCTTAAATCCTTGCGCCCGGGTACGTTGGTTGCCTCCGGACTGAGCCGAACCTCCTCAAAGAATCGGGTGTTCTGCAGACGGCGTTCACTGGTCTTCATTCGGGTGAGGTCAAAAACATCTGCCGGACGCAGTGCCAGCTCCCGTATAACTACCCGTGTTTTAGTCTTGGTATTTCCTTCGACTTTAATGGATTCCACGTAGAATTTCTCGCTTTCCTGAACCTGGAAAACCACGTCAATGGTCCGGTTTTCCATATCTGAAATCCGCTCAGCGCGGACATAGGTATTCAGATAGCCCCGTGAGGTGTAGTATTCCTGTATGGCTGCTGCGGCAGCATCCACTGCTGTTGGTGAAAATGGATCCCCACTCTGGAGCCGTACCATCCTTGCCAATTCCCCTTCCGTGAAGACCGTCATCCCCTCGACCGAATAGCTTCCCAGGTAATAGGCTTGTCCTTCAATCACCGGAATCGTGATCGTCATTTTTTTCTTTTTGGGATAATCAAAACGCACTGCCTCGGCATCAATTTCCACGTCCAGATAACCCTGGTCCAAATAGGTCTGGCGAAGTGTCACAATATCTTCATCAAAATCTGCTTCGATATATTTGCCGGAACCCGAGAGCCAGGAGATCCAGTTGCGGCGTTTAATTTTCATCGTTTTCCGCAATTGCCTGGTTTTGATCGCGGTATTTCCCTCGAAATCAATCTTTTTGATATGGAGCTTACGCGCTTCTTCGATCTCAAAAACCGCAGTGGCGAAACCACTCTCTCTGTCTTTATCGATGCGATATTCCACCACGGAATCCGGGTAGCTCTTCTCGACATAATATTCCTGCAGTTTGCGCGCCCCTGCCGCAACAGCATACTCGTCCAGCGGAACCCCAGTTTTCAACTCTGCTTTTTCTAAGAGCCGGTCATAGGAATAACGGCCGGATCCTTCAAAACGAATCGCCTGCAGGGTATACTTGGGGTCAAGCAGCAGGATCACTTTAACCGCGTCACCCCCGGCATCCTCCACTTTGATTTCTACAAACTCAAAACGGTTGGTTGCATAGAGGGCATGAATCGTTTGGTCCGCAAGCACCAAACTGTAAGTCATCCCCTCGCGCAATTGCACAAAGCCCATGACGTAGTCTTCACTGACTGACTGGAAGCCATTAAAGCGGATTTCAATCGCTTCGATCTCTGGCAAAGCAGCGGTGGCATCTGACTGAGCCATGGTCATAGTCGCCGTAAAAGGTGCCGCACATGCGCACAGCAAAACGGTTATGGTTTTAAGTAGATTGGATGAAGACATGCCGTTTTAAAGTTTATCGTGATTTGAAATTAACGTTGGAAATTCTCGTAACGGGTGTAACGGCGCATGAAAGTCAGGTCTACCTCCCCGATTGGTCCGTTACGTTGCTTGGCAATGATTAACTTGATGTGCTCCACATCGCCGATCTGGCTGCCATCTTGCACACCCTCGTCATCATCCCGCTTCTTGGGACGGTGCAGGATCATCACCACATCCGCATCCTGTTCAATTGAACCAGACTCCCGAAGATCCGAGAGGCGGGGGTCACGATTTTCGCGCTCCGATTCGCGGTTTAACTGACTGAGCACCACTACCGGTACATTCAATTCTTTAGCCATCCCCTTCACCCCGCGCGAGATTTCCGCGATTTGTTGCTCACGCGGCATACGCGGATCCGTCCCCCGAACAAGTTGCAAATAGTCAATTATTACGAGCCCTAAACGGTGTTTACTGTCCACCCGTCGCGCCTTTGCACGCAAATCCAAAATCGAGGAACTGGAGGCATCATCAATCCAAAGCGGTACTGTTTCCAGCTCTTTTGATGCCCCGAAAATTTCGCGCTGATCCTGAGCGGAAGCCACCCGGTCACGGATGCGTTTTTGATCCACCCGTGCGCGACTGCATATCAGACGCATCGCCAAATCCGCTGCCGTCATTTCGAGGCTAAAGACGAGAACGCCCGAAGGTTTGTGCCCGCCGTCAGGAATAACTGCATGCTCTGCAAAATTCATCGCAAGCGAAGTCTTACCCACGGAGGGTCGAGCCGCCAAAACGATCATCTGACCGGGATGGAAGCCGTAGGTCATCCCGTCCAAATCGCGAAAACCCGACAATACGCCTTCAATGTCATCCCGTCCATTCAGGAGGGCTTGAATATTGTTTACCGCTTGATCCAGCGGTTTCTTGATAGGAACCGCACCCTCAGTGATGCGACCGCTGCTGATCAGGTGGATGTCCTCTTCAATTTTTTCAATGAAGGCGCTGATGTCCTCCTGCTGAAGATAACAAGCTTCAATGGCCTCGCGGGAGGTTCGAATCAATCGCCGCAGGAGGTACTTCTCATGAACAATCTTGGAAAAATACCGGGCGTGTGCCGCAGTCTCAATTCGGTCCTGAATGGCATAAATCGTGGCGATACCACCAACGCTTTCATCCAAGCCTTCCTTTTTGAGATATTCGTAGAGCAGGATCTCGTCGATGGGATCGCCGGTCTCGTAAAGCTTGAGCAGAGCCTGAAAGATGTGCTTGTGCGTTTCCTTGTAGAAAAAATCCGGCTGGATTTTTGCTTCGATACAATCGGTGAGTACTTCGCGCCCACCATCAATCAAGCAAGCCGCAAGCAAGCCTTCCTCAGCTTCAATACTGTGCGGTTGCGCGCGGGCAATATCATCGCCGCCACCCTGCCGCGCGGCACGCCCGCCCTCAAAATCACGACCCCCGCGATTCTTTGGTTTGGACGTCGATTCGGATGGCATCAGCGAAACATGTTAGCGGAACGGCCAGCTACTCAGCGGCCTCAAGCGCCTCTTCGGCAGTTCCCTCTTCCGCGGTTTCCTCGATTGGATTTTCGGAAACAACCTCAAACTTGAGCTCCGCTTCCACATCGCTGTGTAATTTAACTGTCGCAACGTGCGAGCCCAGTTCCTTGACTGGGGCGGGTAGGCGCAGTTGTTTCTTCACGAGTTCAACACCCTCTTCTTTGAGTCGGGTGAGCAAATCATTGGCAGTAACCGCGCCAAACATTTTACCGCCCTCGCCGGTCTTCACCGCGATGGCAATGCTGACCCCCTCGATGCGGGTGGACAAATCACGCGCCGTTTCCAGTTCTTTCTGCTCGCGGGCTTCGCGGGCTTTCAAGAGCGCCTCCATTTGCTTTTTGTTGGCCTGCGTGACAGGCAGGGCAATCTTGCGCGGCAGGAGAAAATTACGGGCAAAGCCGGAACGCACCGTCACGGTGTCGCCTTCGGCGCCGAGACCCTCAACGGGTTTGAGAAGTAATACCTGATTGGTAGCCATAGTTTTATTAAGGAATTAACGAATGTTGATTGTGATAAATTGCATTGAGCCTCTACTTAGAAAGGCACGTCCTCGTCGAGGGCGTCAGAGTCTCCGGTTGGTTCAGCCGGCGCAGCGGTAGCAGAGCCCGAATCGCGCGCGGGTGGCGAACTTTTTTCGTAGCCACCGCCTTCGCCTTCTTCGCGGGGACCGCCCACGAATTGGAAGTTTTCGAGTATGACTCCAAGCTTAGAGCGTTTCTGCCCTTCGTTACTTTCCCACTGGTCAAGTTTCAAACGACCTTCAATCATGATGGGACGCCCCTTGCGCATGTACTTTGAAATGACTTCGGCTTGTTTCCCAAAGGCATCAATGTCGACAAAAGTCGTCTCTTCCCGACGTTCGCCGTCGCGTGTGGAATAGGTACGGGAAACGGCAAGGCCCATTTTACAAATTGTGTGTCCGTTGGCAGTCACACGCATTTCAGGGTCGCGGGTCAAATTGCCCATGAGGATTACTTTATTAAAAGAAGCCATGTCGTTTAAGGGGTTGTGGTGTGCTGGGGAAACGGATCGGGACCTAAGCCTCGACAAAGATACGGTTGACGCGGCGGTCGTGGCGAAGCTTTTCCTTGAGTTCAGCCGGAAAGCCGGGGCCACCACTCGCTTGTAATTGCACGTAGTGACCCTGCGTGAATCGCTGATCGGCGGCACGGGCAAATTCCCGCATGCCGAGGATTTCACTCCCGGTTACTTCACCGCCAATACTGGAGGTGATGGTTGTAATGTCATCGATTACCTTTTGCGAGTCGTCTTCAGAATCGCGAAGGTCAAAAATGAATGAAATGTTATAGGTTTTTGTTTTGGTTGCGCTCATGCTTAGATGCGTTGCGTTGATTTATAGTATTCATGGCAGTGTCGAAGTCACTGTCAATAATGTGTAGCAAATGGGTCACGTAAGTGGGCATTTGCTCAGTTAAAAGTTTTTTTTCGTCCCCCGTAAAATTACTGAGGACGTAATCGGCAAGGTCCATCGCCGGATGAGGTTTTGCGCCTACTCCCACCCGAAACCGCCCGAATCCGGAACTGAGTTGCTCGAGGAGGTCGGCCACACCGTTATGACCGCCAGCACTCCCATTAATACTGAGCTTGCAGCGGGCAAGGTCGAGGGTGATATCGTCAAAGACAACGAGGAGATTTTGGGGATCAAGGCGCCGGTATCGTAAAAGCGCCCCAATGGCACGCCCGCTGTCGTTCATAAAGGTTTGCGGTTTGACCAGCAGTAACTTCTGCCCGCCATGGGTCGCCTCTGCGATATCGGACTCGAACTTCGCCTGCAACTTCCAGGAAACTCCCAGTTGCTTGCCAAGCGCGTCGACAACCTCGAAACCAATATTGTGACGAGTCTGCTGGTATTTTGATCCCGGGTTTCCGAGACCGGCAATTACTGCGATGGACATTTGAGAAAGAACGAGTCGAAAGGTAAATCCACCTCTCGGAAAAAAGAAAGCCGTGGAAGGTTAGTCCTCCTTGGCCTCATCGGAGGCTTCGCCATCCCCTTCAGCATCGGATTTGATGTTGTCCGCGGGCACATCGGCAGGATCGACGACTTCTTCAGTCGTTTCAACTGTAGCCACGGTGGGAGGCTGGATGGATACAATCACCTGCACCGCATTGCCGAGGTATTCCACCCCGTCCAATTCAGGCAGGTCACTGATATGAAGGGCATCGCCGACACTCAGGTTCTCGACATCCGCAACCACGTGCTCGGGAAGTTTGGAGGGGCGGCAACGAATCTCGACATCGAGCGATTTGAAATCGATCACACCGCCGTCGTTTTTCACGCCCAGGCAGTTCTCCTCGTTCTTCAAGTGAACGGGGATGCGGGTTACGAAGGCTTCACCGCGACGCACTTCGTGGAAATCGATATGGTTGATGGTGCCGTGAATGGGGTCCTGCTGCACCGATTGAATGAGGGTGAGCATGCTTTCGCCCTTGTCATCGGTAAGTTCAATAAGGGAAGCCTCTTCACCGAGGTCGCGGCTGAGTTTGCGATAATCCACTAATGAGACCGCAATGGAGCGGGCATTGCCTTGTCCGGAAACGTTAGCGGGAATGAGCCCTTCGGCACGGACGCGACGAGCTGCGCTGGTTCCTGAGCCCTCACGGGTAACGACTTTAAGCTTGAGTTGATTCATAAAAATGATGCTGCACAGTGAATATCCGGATAAAACCGGAGTTTTGAGAAACCAAAGAAAATAAAATAGCCCAAGTGAAAGGCAACCCTAAGTTTACTAAATTTAAGCACCTTTTCGTTTGCTCAATGCCGGCTGCCATCAAGCATCTTCACTAGCGCAAAACCCACTTTCTAAATGTCCCTGGATCCCACTCCACCGCTTACCGAAGCACGCCTCCATGCCCTGCAATCCATTCCATCGGAAGATTGCCCCTCTCCCGCTTTCGTGGTTCATCTCGATCGACTGACCGAAAATGCTCAATTACTGCAAGCCTTTGCAAAGCAAGCAGATGCCAAGGTACTCCTCGCCTTAAAGGGCTTTGCCTGCCACCAGGCCTTTCACGCCATTCAGGCCTACCTCGACGGCACCACCTCCAGCGGCCTGCATGAAGCGCTCCTTGCCAAAGAAACCTTTGGCGGAGAAATCCATGTCTACTGCCCCGCTTTCAAAAACACAGAAATCGACGCAATTCGGGAATTTGCCCACAGCCTCATCTTTAATTCACCCGTTCAACTGAACCGCGCGCTGGAAATACTCCCTCCTGAAATGCGCCCGACCCTCGGCCTGCGTGTAAACCCGGAATGCTCCACTGTGGAAACCGCCCTCTACGACCCC
>CBFHXZ010000048.1:0-11863 GCA_965659965.1 Coraliomargaritaceae bacterium | reverse complement strand
CTGGCAAGGGCATCAATGTTGGGCGTCCGTATTTTCTTTGAACCGTAAACACCGACATCCCCATAGCCAACATCATCGCCATAGATAATGACGACATTAGGATTGGAAATTTTAGCGTAGCATGGGTTCGATACCGTAAGTATTGAAAGCAAAAGAAATAGTGGGCGGCATAGATGCTTCATTTATCAAAACGTTATCAAAAGTGAGTGATTATTTCCTCTTATCGGGGCGTCCTTGACCAAAAACGAAGTGTTGGCTTGAAGCATGAGAGGCTTTGAGGATGTCCTTCAACTGCGCGAGTTTTTCGGGATAGTTTCCGGCTAGGTCGTTTTCCTGCGCGAGGTCCTCATTTAAGTTGAAGAGCTCTACCCGGTTTACGTCCGGATCGACCGAGGAAGTGTTTTCCTGAACCGCCACCCAGTCGCCTTGGCGCACGGCGCGTTTGGTCGGCCAATGCAACTCAAAGTAAACTGCGTCGTGGACCTCTTGTTCTTCCAAGTCACCTCTCAAGAGGGGAAGGTAGCTTAGGCTGTCGGTTCCGTCATGCAGTTCAACGCCTGCCATATCGCAAGCGGTTGCCATGAGATCCCAGTGCGCGCCAATGTGGTTGCTGCGCCGACCGGGCTCAATCACTCCCGGCCAATGCGCAATAAAGGGGACACGAGTTCCGCCTTCATACATGTCGCGCTTGATACCGCGCAGGGGGCCACTGTCGTTGAAGAAATCCCGGATGACTCCGCCTGCGGTGGCAGCTCCGTTGTCACTGGTAAAAATGACGAGGGTATTGTCATCGATACCGAGGTCTTTGAGGAGGTCGAGAATGCCGCCAACATCCTGATCCATTAGACTGATCATGCCCGCGAGGCGTTGCTGCACCGAGGGCCAATTCTTGCTTAAGTACTGGGTATAGTTGGGGTCGCTTTGTGGTATTTGAATATGTGAGTGCGGTATGGTGTAAGCCAAATAAAGAAAGAAGGGTCCCGCTTTGTTATTGAGAATAAACTTTCTCGCCTGAGTGGTGAGCCGGTAATGACTGTATCCTTCAACAGTATGACGCGGACCAAGCGAGACCTTCTCGTGATTTTCCCACAACCATTGTGGGTAGTAGGAGTGGGCATGGCGCTGGCAGTTATACCCGTAAAAATAATCAAATCCCTGGTTCAAGGGATCGCCCTCGCTCAAGGGGTAACCCAGCCCCCATTTGCCGATGCAGGCAGTGGTGTAGTTGGCCTCCTTTAACTTTTCGGCAACGGTTATCGTCGCATCCGGAATCGGCAGTTGGCCGGATTCAGTTGTTTCGGTCGCCTTGATTTCATAATTTCCGCGAATGTAGCAATGGCCGACATGCTTGCCGGTCATGAGGGCGCAACGTGAGGGCGCGCAAACAGCAGTTCCGGCGTAGTAATCGGTGAGTAGCAGACCCTCCTCTGCCATTTTGTCGATGCGCGGCGTTTTGATTTCGGCCTGACCATAGGCACCCAGTTGTCCGTAGCCCAAATCATCCGCCATGATGAAAATAATATTAGGCGGGGTGGAGCTGGCGCAAAGCGCGTTGCCGGCGATCAAAGCGAGGAAAGGAAAAAGGCGTAACATTTAATGCAGGAAGTTCAGGATTGCTTGATTGAGCTTTGATTTGATCGCGGTGTATTCCGGTTGGTCAGCGAGGTTATGCCACTCGTGTGGGTCGTTGTGATGGTCGTAGAGTTCTTCGTTGCCGTTGTTGTAAAGGATGTAACGGAAGCGCTCGGTACGGTAGGCCCAATGTTGTTTGAGGGGCTTGCCATTATTTCTAGGTCCTGCAAAACGCATGGTCAGGGCGCCGTCGGGACCAGCCCATTCACCCGCTTTAGGATCTTCGAGAAGCGGGCGCATGCTGAAACCGTCGAGCGGGGTGCCCTGGGAGTTCTTTCGGGTATCGCCGTCTAGGTCACAAAGATCGACGAGGGTGGGGTAAAGGTCGATGAGCGAGACCGGTTGCCGGGTTTGGGTGCCGGCTTGGCTGATGCCCGGCGCGCGGATGAGCATGGGCACGTGGGTGCTGTCTTCCCAGAGGGTATTTTTAAAGAGGTAGTTCTTCTGGCCCATGTCCCAGCCATGGTCACTGGTTATCACGATGATGGTGTTATCGGCGAGACCATTGTGCTTGACGGCATCTACTACGGTACCGATGCAGGCGTCGACCGCCGCTACGCAGGCGAGGTAGGCGCGAAGGAAGGCTTTTAAGCCGGTGTCGACATCGTTGTAGGATTCTCCGAGCACATCATAATAATAATAACCCTTGTCGATACCCTTGCCGTCGGAGGGATCCGCGGTCTTGAGGTGGGTGTCTTCGGTATCATTGGGAAGCGCTCCATGAAGTTGAAGCTCGGCTTCAGGCAAACGGTCAAAGAATTCCTGAGGCACATGTAGCGGGGTGTGAGGACGAACAAAACCCACTGCCATGAAGAGCGGTTGACCGGATGGATTGTTGGCGTGGTCGCGAAGCGTTTTAGCTGCCCATTGAGCATTCAATTCGTCGGGGGTGAGGTCTCGGTTTTTGGAATCGCTGAAATCGAGTAGTCGTTCCTTGCCCCAATGGTATTTCCAGCCCGCGCCCTCGGGTTGGTTTTCATGATCCATCCGCAGGGCGCCGTAGGAACCATCAATGGGACCGATTTCCGCAAAGGGCTGTGGTACCCATGGGTTTGCCGAGCGGTCTTTGCCTCCCTTTGACCAATAGGGTCCGTAATCGGCTTTGGATTTATAAAAGTCCCAGTCTGAAGGGCGGTGGTGGTGCTCGTTTTTTCCGGTTCCCACCACGCGGTAACCGTTCTCACGAAAGAACTCCATCATCGTTTTGGAATGTTTGAGAATGGGGTTGTCATACCACTTTGCCCAAAAGAGATTCTTGGAAGTGTGAGGGTAGATACCGGTGTAAAGGCTGGCGCGCGAGGGTGCGCAAACGGGATTGTTGCTATACGCATGTTCAAAACTGACGGCCGTTTCCGCAAAGCGCGCCATGTTAGGCGTGATTGCCTGAGGGTGTCCGCCATTGACGGAGGTGAAATCGTTGAGGTCGTCGCAGATGATGAAGACGACGTTGGGTCGCTCGCCCGCGAGCAACCCAGCGATGGCGGCACAAAAAACCAGTAGGCTTACCAAGTAAGGATGCTGTCTGATTCGATGATTACGTAACATGATTTATTTAATTTAGACGGTTCCGCGTCGGTTTTCTAGTTCTTCCCGAATCTGAGACATGCGCGCCTTTGAAAGCGGGTAGAGGGCGTTGAAGAGCATAGCGAGTAAAAGGCAGAGGACGGGGAGCCCGATAAGCAGCAGTCGCATTTTCATGAGCGTTCCCTCGGGTTGTTCTCCGCCGAGGTCTTTATTGAAGTGAGTCCAGGCCAGAAGAATGCCGGAAGCGCCAAAGGCGAGGGAACTACCTGCTTTCATGATCCAACCGCTGATGGCGCTGAAGACGCCTTCCCGGCGCTTGCCGTTTTTGAATTCATCGTAGTCACAATAATCGCCCAGCATGGAAAGGAAGATCGCCCAGAAAACGGTATAGGCGGGCGCGAAGAAGAAGGGGTCGAGGAAGAGCAACTCTGGGATATTCTGATTGTAGGTGAACCAGCGCGATAGACTTCCCGCGAGCGCAAGCACCAAGGCGAGCAGGATCATCTTCTTTTTTTCGATTTTAACGAGGAAGCGTGAAATCACCGCCAGCATGATGATGCCGAGGATTTGCAATATGTTTTGCGCTATGGCGAAGTACTGAGAACCACCCGCGGTGTCGCCCTTCCAGACATAGAACATGTTGACGTAGAGCCCGAAGGTGGCCACGAGCAGAATGCTAGAGAGCAGAAAGACTCCGATGCCGTGCAACAAAAGGAAGGCCGGATCTTTAACAAGGCTTAGGAAACTGGGAAGGAGGCGGACTTTTTCCTGCTGGAGGGCAACCTTGTGGTAACGTTCCTGTGGGAAGCGGGCACAAATTACTCCGGATACCAGAATGAGTACACTGGAGAGACCTGCTAGAGTGCGGATGCCGGTCACAGGGTCGCTGAAAAGCCAATCGTTTTGCGAAAGGGGAAAAATCCAGGGCAACATAAACATGAAGACCTTGTTGAAAAAGGCAGAGTAAACCCGGATATTAGTGCGCTCTTCATAGTCGGGCGTCATCTCGGTTGCGAGGGCACGGAAGGGGACGGAATAAATGGTGTAGGTCGTGAAAAAGATGAGGGCAAAGCAAACAAAGTAGATGGACTTTGCCTGTTCGGTCCAGTCGGGGGACGCCATCCATATGAGAGGATAGGCAATCGCCATGAGCACCGAACCGATCAGGAGGAAGGGTTTGCGTCGTCCGAAGGAACCACGCCAGTTGTCGCTAATCCAGCCCATGATGGGGTCGGTAATAGCATCCCAGATGCGCATGAGCATGAGGACAATGCCGATAGTGGCGGGGTTGAGCCCGAGAATGATATTGTAAACCGGGGTGGCGATATCGTTGACGCCGTTCTCGCCGTAGCGGTTAGCGAATTCGCCCGCTCCAAAGGCAATTTTTTCTTTTACCGGTAGTTTGCTTTTAGAGGCAGTTTTTTCTGGTGTGTCTTCGCTCATGGTTACGGGGTGTGGGTGCTTGAAGATCAAACAATTTGCTCAGCCATGTGAATCTTGTTTGGGATCAGGCTTTCAGCGTATTGAATGTAGTTGCAAAGGAGTTGGGTCGCCACGGGATCTTTGCCGACCTTGCTTCGCAAGATCAATGTGCTGAGTAGCATCTTGCCGCTGCCGTGTGCTTTAATGGCAAGATCCGTGCCGTGCCAAAGGTCTTCTCCGCCGAGGTAGGTGCGTTTGCGAACCTTGTCGTCATCTTCGGGACGGAACCAGGTAATCGTTTGCGCGGGTGCCTCGTCGGCATCGAGTTGATAAAAACTGTCGACGGGTGCGACTTCGTGGTACGGTTCATCCATCATGCAGTTTTGAGGTAGTCCTTCAAAGATGGGATGCGCCTTGGCAACGTGCATACTGGATTCCCAAAAGGAAAAAGAAGGCCGCGTAACGAGTTTAAAGGGAAAGGTGCTGGATTTGAGTAGTAAGTTCTCGTTGGTGGAAATACAGTTGCAGGCGTCGTATTCCTTCAGCATGGCCGGTGAATTGCGCTCTGCCGGGGGTTCGAGGAAAATAGCACTGCCTTTGCCTGCTTCAATGTGTGTGAGTGCCTGTGCAACGGCGTCAAGGTGTGCCTCAGATGCTACGTCTTCCGGCACAAATAAAAGCACAATGGGCGTTTCATCAGGTGTCCAATCGTTGAGGCGGGTATAGGTATAGGCCATTGACTCAAGTGTTGGAGTGATCTCGTTTTTGGAATCATAAACGACGAGGGTGGCGCTTTGTTGGACTTCAATTTTTGGCAGTACGTAGAGTTCGATTTCGGCCTCGTAGCGCACCGTACCGGATTGGTTCGATGCGGCTACTTTGATAGAGTTGTGTCCTGAGCGCATCAAGTCAGCGGTGATCTCTGCGTTTAATTCATGGAAGTTGGACGCGTCACCCCATGCCGGGACCAGTAGCTCATGGCGGCTCTCTTTGTTGGTGAGGGCAATGCTCGACGGAAGCGCGGCATTTTCGCCCCGTAGCACGAAGTTGCAAGATACGCTCTCTCCGAGGGACAAATTGCGCCGTTCGGGGAAACAGAGGATGCGTGTGTTGGCATTCGCCTTTGCGATGGCATGGTAGACGGCTTTGGGGCGTTGCCAATTATCAATCAAGCCTGCACCCAGGATCCAATCGCCATCGGTAAAGGCGTGAATGCAATAACCGGAGATATTTTTATTGCCGAGAAGTGCTTCCAATTGGCGCTGGTTGCCCCGTGCCTGAACCGATTGTGATTCGCGGCAAAATTGATCCACGTTTTGGTAGACTGAGTCCAGTTCGCAGTCTGAAAGCGCGGTACGTAGATCATTCAGGATTTTGTGATGATGACGATAGGCGGGTAGAAGGGCATTGCCCTCGGCCTGAAACTGTTTGCAGTTTGCCTCAAGCTCGGGCAGTCCGCCGAAACCAAACTCGGAAACGAAAAGACCCGCGCCTGCCTTGATCTCGGTGTTGCCTTCTTTGGTGTCTTTACATCCGAGCGTTTGGTATAGTTTCCAATGCTTCTCACTCACGGGAGCGCGCACGTAGCTGTGCAGTTCTGCGAGTGATTTGCGCTCGGTTGAGCGGGGAAGGTAGAAATGTGCACCTTCCGCCCATCCGCCGGATTCATCGAGCACAAGCCGGGTCGGGTCCAGTTCGCGCGTCATGAGTGACATGGGTGCAATTAGGGCGGCGATTTCCTTGCGGGTGACTTCGTTGAAAATCTCCCACCAAATAATGCAGGGATGGTTGCGATCCCGCAGAACCAACTGACGGATTTCATGTTCGATGCGTTTGGGCGTCTCGGGTGTGAGGGCGGGCCAACAGCTCATGCATTCCACCGCAGGTGAGGCGATAACCAGTAACCCTGCCGCATCGGCTTCTTCGAGAATCATAGGCGGAACCGGTCGCCGCCAGGGGCGCAGGAGGTTTAGGCCCGCGGCTTTTGCCAGCTCGATTTCCTTGCGCACGACGGCACGGTCTTCGGGGTAGGACTGATGCTTGGCATAAACGCCTTCCCAGAATCCTCCGCGCAAATAGATGTGCTCGCCGTTGAGGCAAAAGCGCTCGTTTTCATAGTTAAAGGATCGCATGCCCACACGCTCGCGGTTGCGGGCGCAGAGTCTGCCATCAATACACAGTCGCACTTCGGCGGTGTAAAGGTGCGGGTTCTCGGGACTCCAAAGGATTGGGTTTTCAATAGGTAAGGTCAGGGAGCAGTGGTTGGCGCCGCTTTCAAAACGCTGCGCTGACTTTTGGCTATGCACGCATTGACCGGTTTCATTGAATATTTCGATTTCGATTTCGCCCGCAATCGCTGCCTTGGTTTGTACGGAAAGAGCGAGGTCAAATTGCGATTGCTCAATATTCGGCTGATAAAAGGCAGATTCGATCCACGCATGCGGATTGAATTCAAGGCTGACGGACTGCCAGATTCCCGCGGTCAGACCTCCACGCCAGTGTGGCATCTCGTTCGGTCCTAGGTCGTCGACCTGCAAATCTTTTGTGACGATTGGGCTAACAACGCGTACGATAATAGAGTTTTCGCTGCCGTAACGAAGCAGGTCCTGAATTTCGAATTCGAAGGGAGTGTAGCCACCATCGTGTTCTCCCGCAGATTCGCCGTTGATCCAGATTTGGGTTCGGTAATTGGAGGCCTTAAAACAGAGTCGGCTGATTAGTCCCTCATGCTCAATATTAATATCAATGGTGGTATAATACCAAGCCACTCCTTCGTAATCCTGGAAGTGTTCCTCCCAGCAGCAGGGGACGATAATATCGGCGCTGTCTTGCTCAAGCTGATTGGAATTGGTGAACCATGCATCGCACAAACCCCTGTTCTCCGGATCAAGTTTGATTTTCCAGATTTTATCTAGGCTTAAGGATTCCATAGGGGGGTCGTTCACTTTCTTTTATCGCAAGCGATACAAAGTAGCAGAGTTTGCTTTTCTTATCTGTTTTCAAAGAAGCAAAACTGTTCGCGAAGGCGTAAAAACGTATTTGAGGGAAGATTCACGCGCAGCGCAACGAACAAGTTCCCTTAAAGCGGACCCGGTCAAAAAGAGCAGACATCAACAGGGCTATGTCCTGAGGGCGGGCTGTCACCATGAATGGATTCCAGCAGGGCGTTGAGCTCAGCGACTTTTTCCGGATTTTGTGCGGCAAGGTTTTCCCGCTGACCTATATCCGCATCCATGTCATAGAGTTGTGGTGCCGTGTCATTACCGGTTTCGATCCCCTTGTCGCCAAAGAGTTTGGGTCCGTCATGTGGTGGTATGTAGACCCAGTTGCCCTGCCTTACGACAGTCTTGGAACCGATACCCTCGGTGACGAGATTGTCGCGCCCAATGGTGTCTTTACCCAGCAGAGCGGCACTCATTTCGAGGCTGTCGGCCTGTTCGCTCTCTGGAATGGTCGCATCTGCCAGTTCCGCAAAACTCATCAGGAAATCGGCATGGCTGAAGAGGGCGGGGGTTTCGCCTGCTTTGATATGACCCGGTGACCAGGCAATCATGGGAACCCGTGAGCCGCCATCAAACATGCTGTATTTTCCACCACGCAGGGGTCCGGCGGGTTTGTGCTCGCCGCATCTATCGCTGGCATCATCGCGGTAGCCATCATCCAAGACCGGACCGTTGTCACTGGAAAAGATCACAACGGTGTTCTCGTCCAAGCCCTCCGCCTTTAGATGTTTGAGGATTTCACCGACGCATTCGTCGAGCTCGGCAATGACATCTCCGCGTGGACCTTTGTCGGTACTGCCCGCAAAGCGGGGATTGGGAATGCGCGGAACGTGCGGTTGATGGAGGGCGTAGTAAAGGAAAAAGGGTTGTGTTTTGTTTTCGCTGATGAAGTTTTTGGAACGTTCCAGAAAGACATCACTCATGGTTTCATCATCCCAGGTTGCGGCCTTCCCGCCGCGGCAGAAACCGATACGACCGACGCCATTGACGATGGTGTCGTAATGCTGCTGGTCGCTGTGCCGCATTGTTAATAGCTCCGGATTATCTTTGCCGGTGGGCACTTCGGGGAAGGGGTTCTCTCCACCGTACACTACTGAGATGGGGTCCTTCGGGTCGAGTCCGTCCACCTTGGAGCCATCGACATAAACGCAGGGTACGCGGTCATTGGTCGCCGCCATAACATAGGATTCATCAAAGCCCACATCGAGCGGGCAGGGGGAAATCTCGCCGTTCCAGTCGATAGTGCCGTTACCAAGACCGATATGCCATTTGCCGATGACGGCGGTGCGGTAGCCTGAGTCGCGCAGGGTGCCAGGCAGGGTGCGTTCGTCTTCACCGATAATCATGGGTGCATCACCTGGCAAAATACGCGCCCTTTTGTTGCGCCAGGGATAGGCGCCCGTGAGGAGGCTGTAGCGCGAGGGCGTGCAGGTGGCGGCTGTAGCGTAACTTTGGGTAAACCGAAGTCCCTCGCTCGCCATGCGATCCAAATGAGGCGTCGGTATGCCCGAGGCCCCGTAGCAGGAAAGGTCACCGAATCCGAGATCATCGGCGTAGATAATAATGAAGCTGGGTGGATTGTTAAGTTCAGGCGAAGACATCATCTGAAGTTTTTATAAAGCCTTTAAGTGAATGAAAATGCTAGTAAAAGTTAGCGTTACTCAAGGAAGGTAAGCAAATATTTATTGAGCTATTTATAAAGTATGACCGATGCCACAAGCGGAATAGTTGACAATATAAGTAAAGAAACACCTTCGATGATAAAATGACAAAAATGAATTTCATTTATAGAAATGACAAAATATTAGCTTTTTTATGCTTACTGATGGTCCTAAAAGTGCTTCCAAAAGTAACAAATGTATTTGGTTTGGTATTTACGTCAAATGTGCTTGAAAAGGGGATGAATCAAACAATTCTGTTGGTATCTTTATCACACCCTACTTTTTAATCCGGTTACCACCACATACATGAACATTAACAAAACTAAATTATTCTCAATAACGTTGCTGTTATCTTTGTCACCCTTACTCAGCTCAAGTGCACAAGACATTCTCGCTGGCTGGCATAACTTTGATGCTGACGGTACGAGTCACACCGAGGGCGCAGACATCGTAAGCACTGGTTTAAACGCCACCCTCCAGACAAGTAACTTAGGTACCGCTACAGGCACTGGACTACAATCAAATGATCGAGTTGCCGGTGGTTCGGGCCCTACCTTGGACACAACCACAATTAATTCTGGTATAAAAGCAAACGCCTCAAATGACAGTAAGACAGTAACCTTTACTATAGTAAATAATTCCGGATCAAGCTATGATCTGGATCATTTTTACTATGATTACAAGAAAACATCAAATAACAGCGGCTCTTCCGGCTCTACGGATTGGGGTGACATTGATTTAATAGCCGTTTCTGGCATTACTGGCGCCACGGATGGTTCAGTCCTCAATTCACGAGATATAGGTACCCAAAATTTCACGTGGCGAGACATTGATGTGAGTCTCAGTGGCTACAGCATAGGGATCGCTGCTACAGCAGTATTTAGCCTGGTGCTTGAATATGATGGGACTACAGCATCTGGTGATCCGCTTTGGCACAAATCTGCGACCTATGATAATGTTGCTCTTACGGGCACCGCAGTTCCCGAGCCCCAATCGTATGCATTGATTTTCGGCTTTTTGGTATTCAGCTGGGTAATGATTCGCGCTCGTAAGAACTAGTAATTTACTCCGCTGAGTCTAACTTACGACCCCCGGTTAGCCGGGGGTTTTTTGTTCTTTGGTTAAAGAGTGCTTACACTTTACCTTACGAAAAGGATGATAGTGCGCTTTAGCGTACAATGCTGGGTACAGTTCCCTTCATTTTTGATGATAGCGACGCGCCAATCGTTTGCGAAAAGGTTTGTTACTATGCTAGCTGTCTGGATTAGCTAACGGGGCTGTCTTCAGTAACTTTCTACCTGCTCTTTAAACAGTGATTGTCGGCTGATTTTAGAACTGCACAATGATTTTTAGTTAGGTAATCTTTCACTTGCGCACAGTTTAGGTTCTATTGAATAGATGTCCTACGCCTAGTTACCTAGCGGGATACTCCGCTTGTTCATCTTGGCAGGATACTGCATCTGATAGAAGCGCTTGGGAGCAGTGTTGTCGTAGTCTTCGGTACGCGTGCTGCCGCTCTCGAGCTCAAAGCTGGACTGGGGGTCCCAATTAATACTCGGATCGGTACCGAGATCGGTGCTTGTTTCAACGGTGTAGGAAAGGCCGGCATCGAGGTTGCTGAATTCCAGCTTTTGTAAGGTGGGATTCAGCTGAAGAACCGCGTCTCGGGTTGGAATAGATAGGAGTGTCTTATAATTATTGGTGACCACCGTTTCTTCGCTGATTTGGTAGAGCTGAATACCCCCGATTGCGACTCCGGCTCCGCTCCTATTGGTCAAAGTGAAACTGATGCTGTCAGCAGTCAACAAAGCCTCATCGCTGCCAAAGACGGCATACTGTGCCTCTGGGGTGGGGTCTGCGGAAAGGGTGTCGGTTGTTTGCACTAGGCTGATGGGTGCCGCTGGGCTTGCCATAGCCTGAAAGTAATAGGTGGTACTGCCATCGGTGATCGACGCCTTGTCATTGCCTGTAAAGCCGGTTAGGTAGACGACCGCTATGTATCCATTAGGAAAAGTGGCATTTAAGTCGCTGAGTGTGACCGTGGTAGGGGCGGCGATTCCCTTTTGCATGGGTGTATCAGCATAGGCTCCGTTATAATAAGGAAAGTTGCCGGATGCGGTAAGGTCCACCGTAGTGGCGGTGCCTGCACCTGAGCTTAGATTATTGGTGCTTGCAGAGAGATTTTCCCAGTTGTCGGTGACCGTCCCGAGTGTGCTGATCCCGTAGCTCTCATCGCTGTCAATCCGAGTGGCGTCGCCCGCCATGTCCGTAAAATTAACGCTCACAATGGTGCTTGCACCACTGATTGTCTCGCTCACGCCGTTAGGATTAAAATCAACTGTGGGTTGGCTACGGGCATCGAGGGCGGCATCATGGGCGAGGTACCAGGTTTCCATGGTATCCAGTATGGTCTTGTAAGTGTTGCTGGAGGGAACGCTCGCTACCGTGCTATAGCCGCTAATGAGATCCGTTTGTTGATCTGGATCGGAGGTGAGATTATAGAGCTGTAAATCTGAACCGTTGTCATCAAAAATCAAAACCCATTGGTTGCCGTTTTCATCGTAGCGCACGGATTGGTTCAAGTTGTTCTTATTAATGATATAAAAATGCTCACTGCGAATG
>CBFHXZ010000047.1:0-12498 GCA_965659965.1 Coraliomargaritaceae bacterium | reverse complement strand
TGCGATTACCGCCAAACCTTTGGCTGCGACGTCGTCATTGACATGTATTGCTGGCGCAAATACGGGCATAACGAATCGGACGAACCCGCCTTCACCCAGCCCGTTCTCTACAAAACGATTTCCAGCATGCCACCCATCGGGCGTTCCCTCGCAGAGCGCCTCGTTGCCAGCGGTGAGTTCAGCCAGTCCGAAGTCGACAGCCTGAAGGATAACTACCTGCAACGCCTTGAGACCGCCTTTGAAACCGTCAAATCTCTTGAAAATGAAACGCCCCAGGATCCCTTCGAGGATTCCAACGCCATGGAGCAGGCGCCCTATAATTTCAAAGGCTACGAAACACGTGTTTCCAAAGAGACCCTCCACCATATCGTCACCAAACACACCGAGTTCCCCGAAGGTTTCCATCTAAACCGAAAAGTTCAGCGACAAATGACGGCGCGCTTCAAATCCTTCGAAGACGACAGCGGCATCGACTGGGGTCTCGGAGAAGCCCTCGCCATCGGCAGCCTCCTGATAGACGGCACCCCCGTGCGCATCAGCGGGCAGGATTCCAAGCGCGGCACCTTCAGCCACCGGCATGCCGTGGTCTACGACGAAGAAACCCGCGAACGCTACTGCAACCTGCTCGACCTCAGCGAAGACCAAGCACAGTTCTGCGTCCACAACTCCCTACTCTCCGAAGCCGCCGTCCTCGGTTTTGATTACGGCTACTCCCTCGACTACCCCCAAATGCTCTGCATCTGGGAGGCGCAGTTCGGCGACTTCGTCAACGGCGCACAAGTTATCATCGACCAATTCATTACCAGCAGCGAATCCAAGTGGGGTCGCCTCAGCGGCATCGTCATGCTCCTACCGCACGGCTATGAAGGCCAGGGTCCCGAACACTCCTCCGCCCGCCTTGAGCGTTTCCTGCAGGCCTGTGCCGAAAACAACATCCAAGTCTGTAACCTCACCACCCCCGCTCAACTCTTCCACGTCCTCCGTCGGCAGATGAAACGCGCTTTCAAAAAGCCCCTCATCATCATGTCGCCCAAAAGTCTACTCAGGCACAAGGAATGCGTCTCGAAAATCGCTGATTTCACCGACGATGAATTCTGGTCCATCCTTGATGATTCCAGCGTCACCAAAAAAAACACCCAACGCATCATCCTTTGTTCCGGTAAGGTTTACTACGACCTCAAGGCCTTCCGCAGTGAACACAAAATCAAGAACGCCGCCCTCCTGCGCGTCGAACAATTCTATCCCTTTAACCGCGAGCTCCTTGAAAAAATAATTCAAAAATACCCCGCCGATGCCGAGATTGTTTGGTGCCAGGAAGAACCCAAGAATATGGGTGGCTGGACTTTCATCGCCCCCCGCTTAACCGAGGCCCTGGACCGCCCCCTTCGCTATGCCGGACGCCGCAGCGCCGCCAGCCCCGCCGCTGGAAGCCTCGCCAAACACAAGCACGAGCAAAAGAAACTCCTCGAGGCCGCCTTTAACCGCTCCCATAAATAAACATTTTCCCACTACTCGAATCATGGCTACCGAAGTAACAATTCCCGCAATGGGTGAATCCATCAGCAGCGGCATCCTCGCCGCTTGGCACGTCAAAGACGGCGACTACGTCAACGCCGGTCAGGCACTCTTTGAACTCGAAACTGACAAAATTACCTCCGAAGGCAGCGCCGAAGTCGCCGGAACCATCACCCTCAAAGTCCCCGCTGATGAAGAAGTTGAGATCGGCCAAGTCGTCGCCCTGATCTATGAAAGTGCCACCGCTCCCGCCGGGTCCGACGAGCCCACACCCGCCCCCGACCCGGCCCCGGCCCCGGAAAAGGAAGTAAAGACCGAAGCCCCCACTCCCGCTCCCATTCCCACTCCCGCCCCGGAACCCACCCCCGCCCCGCAGGCAGAGACCCCTACCGGCTCGCCACGCCCGCTTTCGCCCGCCGCTCAAAAAGCCGCCACGGAAACCGGCGTCGACACCGGCACTATCCACGGCACCGGAAAAGACGGACGCGTCACCAAGGGCGATATCCTAAAACAAGCCAAAGCTGCTCCGGCGCCCGCCATACCCGCCCAGGCAGCCGATCCAACTTCCCGCGAGACCCGCAAGAAAATGTCCCCCCTGCGTCGCAAGATTGCCGAGCACCTCGTCGCCGCTACTCAGGAGGCCGCCATGCTCACCACTTTCAACGAGGTCGATATGAGCGCTGTCATGCAGCTCCGCAAAACCCATCAAGAGGCCTTCGTTGCAAAACACGGCATCAAACTCGGCTTCATGTCCTTCTTTACCAAGGCCGTCACCCATGCCCTCCAAGCCGTTCCCCAAGTCAACGCCCGCATCGAAGGTGATACCGTCGTAAGCCAGCATTATTACGACATCGGTGTCGCCGTCGGCACCCCCAAGGGCCTCATGGTTCCCGTTGTGCACGATTGCAATCGTAAAAATTTCGCTGAGATCGAAACCGACATCCTCAATTACGCCCAAGCTGCCCGCGACGGGAAAATTGGAATGCAGGATCTGGAGGGCGGAGTCTTTACCATTTCCAATGGCGGCATCTACGGTTCCATGCTCAGTACCCCCATCATCAACCACCCCCAACCCGCCATTCTTGGGCTCCACAATATTCAGGAACGCCCCGTCGTTCGCAACGGCGAAATCGTCGCCCGTCCCATGATGTATCTTGCCCTCAGTTATGACCACCGGCTCATTGACGGCAAAGAAGCAGTTACCTTCCTTGTTAAAATAAAAGAAGCCATTGAAGATCCCGCCCGCCTCCTCTTTGGAATCTAAAACCACCTCCCGGCGCACCCACTCCTATGTCATCAGACAGCACCTTTGATTGTATTGTTATCGGTTCCGGCCCCGGCGGTTACGTCGCCGCGATTCGCGCCGCCCAACTCGGCTTCAAAACCGCTCTGGTTGAAAAGAGTAAACACCTCGGGGGTACCTGTCTTAACGTCGGCTGCATTCCCAGCAAGGCGCTGCTCCACTCCACCGAGATGTTCCACTTCGCCGCCCACGGCGCCAAGGCGCACGGTATCCAAATCAAAAACCCCGCCATCGACATCAGCCAACTCATGGCAAAAAAATCCGCCACCGTCGATCAACTGCGCAGCGGCATCCAGCACCTCATAAAGGCCAATAAAATCAAGGTCTTTCAAGGACTTGGCAGTCTCATTGGCGGCAACCAGGTTCGCGTGCTGGGTAACTCCGAAACCACCCTCGAAGGCCTACACATCATCCTAGCCACCGGCTCCAGCGTCATTGAGCTCCCCTCCCTTCCCTTTGACGGCGAAACCGTCGTCAGCAGTGACGAAGCCATCGCCTTTAATGAAGTCCCTGAAAAACTCGCCGTCGTCGGTGCCGGAGCCATCGGCCTGGAACTCGGCTCCGTCTGGGCACGCCTCGGCGCTCAAGTAGAGGTCATTGAATTCCTCCCCAATATCGCCGCCGGATTCGATACAGATATTTCCAAAACCGCCAAACGACTCTTTAAAAAACAAGGACTCAATTTCCACCTCGGCACCAAAGTAACCGGAGTCAACAAAGACGGTGCACGAGCCAGCTTAACCGCTGAAAAAGACGGCAAAAATATCGAATTCGAAGCCGATAAAATCCTCGTCGCCGTTGGACGCCGCCCCAATACCCAAGGCCTCGGCCTCGATAGCGTCGGCATTGATTGCGACGAAAAGGGCCGCATCCCCATCGACGCACACTTCCGCACCAGCGCCGCCGGAATCTATGCCATCGGCGACGTCACCACCGGCCCCATGCTCGCCCACAAAGCCGAGGAAGAAGCCGTCGCCTGCATCGAATGCATCGCCGGCCAGGCCGGACACGTCAATTACCACTGCATCCCAAATGTCATTTACACTGAACCGGAAATCGCCAGCGTCGGTCTCACCGAAGCCACCGCAAAAAAACAAGGCCTCACGGTAAAAGTCGGTAAATTCAACTTCCTTGCCAATGGACGTGCCATTGCAACCGACGCGACCGATGGATTCGCCAAAGTAATTGCTGACGCCGAAAGCGACCGACTCCTCGGTATTCAAATCATCGCCAAAAGCGCCTCCGAAATGATTGCCTCCGCCATCGCTCACATGGAATATGGGGGGAGCGCAGAGGATCTCGCACGCACCGTCCACGCACACCCAACCCTGAGCGAAACCCTAAAAGAAGCTGCCCTAGCCGTCGACGGTCGCGCCCTCCATAGCTAAGCAAGCCATTCCTGTTTGTTCGAAGTTGAGTCAGCCGTCGCAGATTCTCCTAAATCGCACCGTTTTTAGCTCAAATCTCCGCTTTTACCCCCCAAACCGCATCCATTAAAAATTTTTTATGGGTATTTAGTCTGACTTATAAACAAAAGTTACATCATACTCGGGGCAATTTAATTTTACAATTAACTTAATAATTCAATACAAACAGAATAAATCATGTAACTAAAATATGTATCCCCTTGCTGCTTATTCTTGCAGCTTCGAGCGCACAGGCCGCTATTAATGTTAATCTAGGCGGAGGAACCGGTGTGAACGACGCTAAAAATAAAGCAAATTGGTACACAAATAACAACCTGGCCACAAACGGCGGCGCAGGCCTCGCTTATAGCTGGGAAAACGTGACACAAAACAGCGCTTCGGTCTATAATGGAGGAACTAGTACCTATCATTGGAGCCTTTCAGCAGGTACGACTCAAAATTTCGTTATTGGGCACGGTTTTCTTTTTAATGAGACCTTTGATTTGTCTGGAACCGCAGATGGTATCCAGGACTTGTCCATAACAACTCGGCTTACGGGTAATCAAACTATGAGAAACTGGCGTCTTCTTATGGTGGTGGACAACCAGCAATACCAGTATCATGGCTCGGGTACGGGTAATTACTTTAGTGGAACCTCAGAGACGACTTTTAGTAACCTAAAAGATAACACCAAGTGGGTGAAGATTAACAATAACGGTATAGTTAGCATCGAGGATACCCATGGCGGTGCGATGACTACGAACCTGCTTCAGGGAACCAGTGGCATCGTTCAATTTGGCTATATGGCATGGAATGCATCTTCTTCTAGTTCTATGGGTTCTGGTGGAATCTACAACTTAGGTCCAGCCAAGTTTGAGGTCGACATCGCCTATAACGCAGTTCCCGAGCCCGCCACCTTCGCGCTGCTTCTTGGAGCCGCAGGCTTGTGTTTCGTCATGATCCGGCGCCGCCGCACATAAAGCCCAGCAAGCGCCCACTCGCATAATAAAAAACTTCAAACGCCCCGGCGGTTCATTGCGCCGGGGCTTTTTTATAGTTACCCCAAACGACCCGAAAATATACCGCTGCTATCGAATCAGCAGGTCGTGATCACTGAGTGCCTCCCTTGCCGCAGATCCCTTTCAGGGCCTGTATCTCCAAGAGATATTGAACTCATTCAATATATCAGTTACGATTGCGCTTCCACCCAGCCAGGCAGCAAACACAAATAACGCTTTATTCCTTGCGGCATCATTATCTGCGCTTCGTTCATTGCGGTAAGTCAACGGTCGCTATTGCTGGTGCACTTTTTTATTGCCCCATAAAAGCATTATTCAGCATCTTTCTAGTTGCGCCAGTCGTCGTATCACTTTGCGATATTCATTATGAGTATGATTCATGCCTTTACCGGAGTCTTCACCGCCCTCGCAACCCCTATGCGCGAAGGTAATGTTTCCTATGAGGACTTGGAAAAACTCATTGCTCACCAAATCGAAGGCGGCATCAACGGCCTCGTATCCGTCGGCACCACCGGCGAATCTCCTACTCTAAATAAAGACGAACACATCGGCGTCATTCGTGCCACCGTGAAAGCCGCCGGCGGAAAAGTCCCCGTCTATGCAGGAACCGGATCGAACTCGACCGATGAAGCCGTCAGCCTTACCCGTGATGCCGAGAGCGCCGGAGCCGACGGTTTCCTCCTCGTCGCCCCCTATTACAACAAACCCAATGACGAAGGCCTTTTTCAGCACTTCAGTCAAATCGCCGCCGCCACCGATAAACCCATCATCCTATACTCCATCCCCTCACGTTGCGGGATCGAAATCTCCGTCGAGGTAACCGCCCGCCTTCACGAAGCCTTTCCCCACGTCTGCTGCATGAAAGCCGCCGAGGGTTCCTGCGATAAAGTGGCGCGTTACGTCAACACCCTCGGTGCTGATTTCAGCGTCATGAGCGGTGACGACGCCCTCACCCTTCCCTTTATCTCAACGGGTGCCACCGGTGTCATCAGCGTCGCTTCCAACCTCGTCGTGGCTCCCATTGTTGAGATGGTGCAAGCCGCCAATGCCAACGACTTCGATACCGCCCGCCAGACCTTCCTCAAATACTACCCCCTTTTCAAAGCCATCTTTGTGGAGCCCAATCCCGTACCCATCAAATACGCCCTACAGCGTGCCGGCATCCTCCAATGCCCCTCCGTGCGCCTGCCGCTTGCACCCTTGAGTGAGCACAACCGTGCAGACCTTGATAAGCTCCTAAGGGAGCTGGACCTGCTTTAGTCCTTATAAACACCACCCCACTCTACTCATGCCATTAAACATACTTCTCAACGGTGCCCGTGGCCGCATGGGCCTTGCCATTTCAGAAGTCGCCCCCGAACAGGACGCCCACATCGCCTATGCCTGTGATGCCGGTGACGATCCCGCCAACGGGATCAGCAACTGCCAAGTGATCATCGACTTCAGTTTTCACGAGGTTACCCCCGTCATTGCAGCACTGGCCGCCGCCAACCAAAAACCGCTGGTCATTGGCACTACCGGACACAGCCCCGAAGAGCGACAGGCCATCCTTTCGGCTACTGAGGGCAACATCCCTGTGGTTTGGGCAGGCAACTATTCCATCGGCGTGAACACCCTCAACTACCTCACCCGCAAAGCCGCCCCCATCCTTTCCGAAGCTTACGAAGCCGAAGTCCTCGAACTGCACCACCACCACAAAAAGGATGCCCCCAGTGGTACCGCTGCCCGCCTCCTCGAAATCCTTCAATCCGCCTACAAACTCGATGAAAGCCAACTCACCCATGGCCGCGAGGGAATCGTCGGTGCCCGTCCACGCGATGAAATCGGCGTTCACGCCGTCCGCGGCGGCGATATCGTTGGCGAGCACACCGTTTATTTCTGTGGACAGGGCGAACGCCTTGAACTCACCCACCGTGCTACCGACCGCCGCATCTTTGCCCGTGGTGCCATCCACGCCGCGCACTGGGCGCTCAAGCAAGAACCCGGTCTTTACGATATGGAAGCCGTCCTCGGGCTTACCGACTAGAGCATGATTGCCCGCATTCAAGGAACCGTTATCGAAGCCACACCCCTGCGTTGTGTCCTCGACCTCAACGGCCTCGGCTACGAAATCCATATCCCCGTCACCACCGCCGAAAAAATCCCGCCCCTCGGCGAGAACACTACCCTCTTTATTCACGCCGTTTACCGCGAAGACAGCGCCACCCTCTACGGTTTTGCCACCGCCGAAGACCGCGACTTCTTCCGCCTCCTCGTCGAGCGCGTCTCGGGCATCGGCCCCAAAATTGGCATCAGCATCCTCAGCCGCATGTCCGTTGAACTCCTGCGCAACGCCATTGCTGCCTCGGACGTCGCCCTCCTTTCCAAATGCCCCGGCATCGGGCGCAAGACCGCCGAGCGCCTTGTGATTGAACTCAAGGACAAAGTCTTTCCCGATGGCGCAGCACCCGCATCCGGCAACGACGGCACAGCAACAGGCAACCACACGCTCCCCGCCAGTAATTTCCAGGACGCCGTTGCCAGCCTTATCACCCTCGGTTACAAACCCGCCGAGGCCGACAAACTCATTCGCAAGGCCAGTACACAACTGCCCGCAGACGCCAACGTCGAGTTACTCATCCGCACAGCCCTGAGCTAGCAGCGTCGTCCGCCTGACAACCCGCACCGCTCCCTAATAGCGCACCAGCGAACCCGAGAACCCCAAATCCTGCACCCGCTTCATATCCAGACGCAAATCAGGCAGCTTCAATTCCAAATCCTGATCTTTACGGTTGATCCAATAAAAATAATCGCCGTCCAAACGGCTGGCATGGGCTTCAAGATCCACCTCGCTCAGGTGGAGCGCATGGTCCTGCGCAAACTCGCTGGATTCCAAATGGTCTAGAAGCTGACCACTCGGCGCAACTACCGGATCCAAGCCCTGGAGCCGCAAATGCGCTGCTAAACTAGAAGTCGTGTAATTGGAAAGCTTTCCAGCCTCATGCTCCCGTGCGGCTCGCTCATAAAAAACGGAATTCAGAACCGGATCCTTCGAGCTCAAAGGCACACTGATATGCGCGGCCTCATCCTGGATCACACACGGCATCAAAAACATGGCACCCAAAACCGCACACGATGCCGCCGCAAAACCCATAAACAAACGCGACCAAATATAACGCTCACTCAAATCCTTGGGTTGTAGCGCCTGAGGATTCAATACCATCTGCGTTGCCCCGTGCAAACGACAGGCTTTCTCAAATTCAGCGCGGCACTCCGCATCCGAGGCAATCAACGCTGCCAGACGAGACTCCTCCTTGGCAGACAACTCTCCATCCAGATACAGATTTAATAAATCACTGAACGCTGGATCCTTCATGAAAAATCAACTCCCATGAGCGCACGGAGTGTCTCGCGGGCCCGCGCGATCCGGCTCTTAACCGTACCTACACTTATTCCCAATTCCTCAGCAATGGCCTCATAAGATAGATTTTTAACATTTCGCAGAATCAGCACTTCTCGATGCTTCTCATTCAGTCCCGACATACAATCGTTGACTCGATCTACAAATTCCTGCGTCACCGTTGCCTCTGCCGGCGTTTCGCTCCGGCTTGGGATAACGCTTTCCAAAGTCAAGTTACCGTCTTCCCCGATGGGCTGGTCGAAAGAGATGGATTGATCCCGCTTGCGGCGGAACCAATACCAGTAACGGTTGTGCGCTAAATTGGTGGCGATTTGGTAAAGCCAGGTCGAAAACGAGGCATCCCCACGGAAATTCTCCAAACCCCGATGCGCACGAATGAAGGCATCCTGTGTAACCTCCTCGGCATCCTGCTTGTTCTTCAACAACTGATGCACCCGCGCATAGATTCGATCCCAATGCCGTGTCACCATATCATCATAAGCGCCCGAGTCGCCATTTTTGACTCGTTCAATCAACCTTTCATCCAACAAGGCACTTTCTGATTTAACTGACATTTTCCAATAGTTTGTGCATTTAATGGGAACATGGCAAAAAGAAAATAGTTCCCAGAAAACGGTAAAAAACTGTGTCCATATCAAAAGTTACCTCTAAAGTCACCCCTACGCTCTAAAACCGCTATTTAAGGCCGCTACAGCGCGATTCGATTCCCTAATAAAAACGGCTTTTAGCATTAGTGGCACTGATTTCATTGGAAACTGTGCTTTCCGGGACTTAAACCTACTTTTCCGTGGTAGGTCGTCGGGGACTCGAACCCCGAACCAATTGATTAAAAGTCAACTGCTCTACCAATTGAGCTAACGACCCCTACGAAAGCGGGACATACAAAGTGTGTGTGCGAGCACTGTCAAGCGCAAGGGGAGCCGATTTACGCTGCGGCGTTATAGGTAAACGAGGCGGCCGCATTGATCGCAGAAATGGGCTTGGCCGTGTTCGCGAACGGCTTGGGCAACTTCATTGGATACGCGGAGGTGACAACCGGAACAGGTATGGTTTTCGACGCGGGCGAGATAGGGGGGACGTTTGCTGAGTTTGCGCACGCGGTCGTAGTGTTGCAAATACTCGGGGTCGGCACCGGCGCGGGCTTCGTCAAGGCTGGCACGGGCTTCGTCAACGGTTGCCTTGAGGTTGGTTTCGCGTTCCTGGAGTTGGGTGATGCTGTGTTTTTGAATTTCGATGCGGGCTTCGATTTCGGCTTTGGCGGTATCAAAGGCTTCCTGTTCGGTGTCGATTTCGAGGAGGAGGTGGATTTCCTTTTCCTCGAGGGTGGCGACGGTGGCCTCGGCTTGTTCGATCTGTTGGGTCAGGGCGCGGTATTCGTCATTCTTTTTGACCTCGAGTTGAAGGGTGCGGAATTTCTGAATAGCGGCTTCCTGGGTTTTGACTTCGGAATCGAGTTCCTTGCGGGCGAGTTCCTTGGCCTTGAGGGCGGAACGTGCGGCCTCGATATTCTCGGTCTCGGCGGCGATTTTGGCATCGAGCGCGGCGCGTTCGCGGGGAAGACGCGCGAGTTCCTGCTCGGTTTTTTGTAGGCTCGCATCGCGATCCTGAACAATTAAAAGTTTTTCAATTTGCGGATCCGCCATGGATTCACAATCTGTGCTCTTTCAAGTACGGGCAACCCAAAACATCCACATATGAGCGATACTTCTCTTCAGGACCGCATTGATGCGGCCACTTATGATTTCACCATGGGTGAAAGTGCCAAGGCGGAGGCGCTTTTGCGGGATATTGTGGCGGAAAATCCCGACAGTTTTGCGGGCTGGCACGCCCTGACGGAGGTTTGTTACGCGGGGCAGCAATACGAGGCTGCCTTGGAAGCCGCAGTCACCGCTCATGGTCTCTGCCCGGAGGATATCCACATCAATACCAGCCTTTCGCGCATCTGGGTGCAACTGGGAGATAAGGCAAAGGCCGAGCATTATGGCGCACAGGCACGGATGCTGGGCTGGAAGGAAACATTGAAAAGCCCTGCCCCCGAGGCGAACAACCCCTGAGATTGACAGTTTTGTCAGGATCCCCTTGAATATTCGCTTCATGGAAGACGTGACCTATACACTCGAATTTGAGAAGCCCCTGCGTGAGCTGGAAAAGCAACTGATCACTTTGCAGTCGGTGTCTGAAGAATCCAAGGTGGATGTAAGCAGCGAAATCACCGCGATTGAGAAAAAGATCGAAGCGCTCAAGGCAGAGATTTACTCGAATCTGACCGCCTGGCAACGGGTGCAGCTTTCGCGGCATCCCAAGCGTCCCTACTCGCTGGATTACATTGAGCGCGTCTTTTCTGATTTTGAAGCGCTGCACGGTGATCGCCGCTATCGTGAAGATGCCGCCATTGTGGGTGGACCCGCTTTTCTGGATGACCAACCGTTAATGGTCATCGGTCAACAAAAAGGCCGCAATACGAAGGACAATTTGAAGCGCAATTTCGGTTGTCCTAATCCAGAGGGTTACCGCAAGGCCATGCGCCTAATGGAAATGGCGGAAAAATTCAACATGCCGGTGGTCACCTTTATCGACACCCCCGGGGCCTATCCCGGGATCGGAGCTGAGGAACGCCACGTAGCGGAGGCCATTGCGGTGAACATCCGCGAGATGAGCTGCCTGAAGGTGCCGATTGTATCCATTGTGATTGGCGAAGGCGGTTCCGGAGGTGCACTGGGTATGGCGGTTGCGGACAAGGTCATGATTTTGGAGAACTGTTATTATTCCGTTATTTCTCCCGAGGGTTGTGCCGCGATTCTTTGGAAGGACCGGGCAGCCGCGCCGAAAGCTGCGGAAGCCTTGAAGTTCAGCCCCCAGCACTTGTTGAAATTTGAAGTGGTGGATAAGATCCTGCCGGAACCTTTGGGTGGCGCGCACCGCGACTATGACAAAGCCGCGCAGACGCTCAAAACCGCCATCAAGGAAAGCCTTAAGCGTTTGAGCTGCAAGCCCGTCGATAAATTACTCGATGAACGCTACGACCGCTACCGCAAGCTCGGCATGTTTGAGGATAGTCAAACTGCCAAGGCCTAAGCGAAACCCGCTCGAAAACTACCAGTTCAGGCGCAGTCCGTCGAATGCCAGATGGACGTTTTCTGGAAGTTCAGCCTCGGTGCTGTCATGATCCACCATGTAGGTCATGTGGGTCAGATAGGAAAGCGGCGCACCCATTTCGATGGCCGTTTGCGCGGCTTCCTCAACGGTCATGTGTGAGGGGTGCGGATTGGGTCGCAGACCGTCCAAGACGACGACATCCGCGCCCTCAGCAAGCGCACGGGCTTCCGTATCCACCCGTTTGCAATCGGTAAAGTAGGCAAGTTTTTTACCACTGGAGGCCTCTGTGAAAACCAACCCCAGCACATCGATCGGTCCATGTGGGAGCGCGATGGATTCCACCCGCCCGCCCGGCAAGTCAAGCGATGGAGGCATGAGTTGAAGGTCAAAAGCCGGATAGCCCCGTACTTTGGGTTTATCCATGATGGCGTAGGGAAAAATGGCGCGCACCCGCTCAAGGCCATCTGTATTGCTGTAAACCGGAAGCGCCACTCCGCCCTTCAAATCACAGAAACGGCGAAGGTCATCCATCCCCAGAATATGATCCGCGTGGTGATGGGTCAGGATGAAGGTATCCAATGCCTCGATTCCGCAATGAATACACTGCATGCGAAACTCCGGAGCGGCATCCACCTGAACATGATGCCCGTCCATAACCACATGAATGGAGGTACGCGTGCGCCAGTTTTTAGGATTTTCCAAATCGCAACCCCCTTCCGGATGCGCGATCATCGGCACCCCTTGTGACGTTCCCGTTCC
>CBFHXZ010000046.1:0-12843 GCA_965659965.1 Coraliomargaritaceae bacterium | reverse complement strand
AGGGTTCGAGGGCGTCAAGGGTCTGGGGGACGGCCTTAATGCTGGTATTGAGGACTCCGAGGACGACGATGCCGTGTTTGCGGTTAAAGTTGCGGAGACGTAAACCGAGGGTGTCGAGGAGCGGGGATAATTCCGCAACGTCGATTCCCGGAGCGAGTTTTATTTTGATCTGGTCGGCCGCCATGTATTCAAGGATTCCGCTTTGCAAATTCTGCACGATGCGTACGTAGGGATAGCTGTCGTCGAAATTCATGATCCAAACTCGTTCGCGGTAGGGTTCGTCGGTGGGCAAATACCCAAAGCTCATGACCGAACCTTTGAGCATTGCGGGTTCGACCTCCGGCGGAAGGGGTTTGGCCGCCACCGCTGCGGCGGCTTCCATATGGTGCGCCCAAGGATCGGTAATAGCGGCTTCCTCGCGGGCGGCGCGTCGCATGAGAATAGTGGAGACTATGAGCAAACCGATAAGGAAGCCGATAAAGTAGACAAAGATGCGCTCGGTATTTTTCACAGGGTCTCGGCGGTGCGGGCGTTTTGGAACTCGCGGTGAGCGCGCATGGCGCAAAGCACGATGGCGAGCCCTCCCGCCCAGAGGCTACTGTATTTTAGCCCATGCAAAAATCCGAGGGCGGCAAGGTAGCCGTAATCCGGGGCGTCCACGAAACAGAGCCCAAAGGCGACATGGGTGACCACGCCGAAACTTGCCCCGATAAAACAGATGCAGGAAACAAAGTAGAGCCAGTCGATGAGCCAGCGGAAGATGCCTTTAATGATCTTAATCATGTCCGTTTAAAGACCATGAGAAAAACGGGAAGCGGGGGAATGGCAAGTTCCGGCTGGCGGTCGTCAAAGAAAGTGGGATTCGGCTTCACTTTCACGCGGACTCAATCAAATTAGGTAGGATGTTGGAATTCAGTACAGATATTCGCGTGCGCTACGCCGAGACGGACCGCATGCGCGTGGTTCACCACAGCAATTATTTCGTATGGTTTGAGGCCGCGCGTATTGATTTACTCGACCACCTCGGCCTCCCCTATCGCGAACTCGAGGCAGACGGCTATTTCATCCCCGTACTGGAAGCGCAGGCGAATTACATGAGCCCCGCGCACTTCGACGACCGCCTTAAGATCGAGCTGCGACTTGCCAAACCGCCGAGCGCGCGTTTTCGCTTTGACTACACCGTGCGCCGGGAAGACACGGTCTTGACAAACGGATATACCGTTCACGCCTTCATGTATGGCTCCGGTAAGCCTCTGCGGCCGCCCGAGCGATTCCTGGAACGCATTGCCGGAAATTTCGCGGACCCCGCTTAGGAATCGGCGGATGACGGCGTACAACGTGAGCGATAGATACGACTCACGTGTTCAATGACGTCATTCATGTTGCGGCCTTCCACGCTAATGGCGGTGCCAGCGGCGAGGTAGGCGGGTTCGCGCTCTTTCAAAAGTCCACGGACGCGGGCTTCGCGGTCGGGAACATTGAGGAGGGGTCGCTTGTTGTTGCGCCCCGTGCGTTCAAGGATGGTTTCCGGAGAGGCAAATAGGCTAACGACCACCCCGCGCTCACGCAGGAGGGCTCCTATTCCGGGTTGCACCACCAAACCGCCACCGCAGGCCACGAGACAACCGCTCTCCGGATGGCCCGTTTCCACAAAGGCACGCTCGTATTCACGAAAGCGCCCCTCGCCCTCTTTTTCAAAAATTTCCGAAATCGAACAACCGACCGATTTTTCGATGGCGTTATCGGAGTCGATAAACCGCAAACCCAGCTCCTTGGCGACACGCTGACCAATAACAGACTTGCCAACTCCCATGAATCCCACGAGGTAAAGGTTTTTGGATTTGTTGTTGTTGCCAGCCATCGATTATAGTTTGTGGGTGTTGAACGATTTCAGGCGAACAAAAAAGAATCGAATCCTCAAAATACATCCTTTTAAATGAAACTTTAAGATACATGGGTGATCCCGTCTCTCAGATTCAAGTCAAAGCTGTTATGCCAACCACCAATGGTTGTGCTGTTTTTTTGGGTGCCGAGACAAAAACCTTCGTCATCTATGTCGATCAGGTCATCGGCAACACCATCCAGCACGCCATCAACGGGGTTCAATTTGAACGCCCGCAAAGCCATGACCTTATGATGCGCTTGCTCGACGGACTGGGTGCGGAAGTCGAGCGGGTCGTTATCAACGACGTTGCCGAGAGCACCTTCTACGCCCGCTTGGTGGTTTCAATGGACAATGAGCTGGGGCAAAAGATTGTGGAACTGGATGCCCGCCCCAGCGATTCGATCACCCTTGCGATAATGGCGCAAAAACCACTCTATGCCACACGATCGGTACTCGATGCGGTCGACGACATGACTTTAGTTCTCGAGAAAATCCTCAATCAAAACGAAGGGGGCGAGCAACCGGCATGAGCGCCGCCCTTCCCTTGCCGGAGGCCATGATCCCTGGGCAACCTTGGAGCGCCCTTGCCCCCATGCAGGACGTGACCACCCTGCCCTTTATGCGACTCCTCGGGTATTACGGCGCGCCCGACCTCCTCTTTACCGAATATTTCCGTGTGCACGGGCACTCCACCCTAGAATCACACATCGTGGACTCCATTAAAAAACACGACACCGGACGCCCGGTATTTGCCCAACTCATCGGCGAAAGCTTACCCGACCTCAAGCGCACCGTCGAAGCCATTCATGCCGACGGGCTTCCCGTCGCGGGAATCGACCTCAATATGGGTTGCCCTGCTCCGAAGGTATACAAGAAAAACGTCGGGGGCGGCTTGCTGCGTGACCCCGAGGCTGTGGACCGCATCCTAGCTTGCCTGCGCGAGGCGGTGGAGGGCCGTTTCACCGTCAAGATGAGGATCGGCTTCGAGGACGACCGGAATTTCGAGTCCATCCTAAAGCTCATTGAAAAGCATCAGGTGGATCTCCTGAGCCTGCACGCCCGCACCGTTAAGGAGGCCTACCGCAGCGCGGTTCATTACGTATACATTAAGCGGGCTGCTGAAGCCCTCTCCATCCCCGTACTCGCCAACGGGAACGTCACTTCCTTAAAGAAGGGCCTATGGGTACTTGAGGAAACAGGCGCAGCAGGCCTCATGATCGGACGTTCCTGCATTCGCAACCCCTGGATCTTCCGGCAACTGCGCGAGCACTTCGCCGGCGAAGCGGTTTTCCAACCCACCCTAGCCGATGTCCGTGAATACATTGATCGCCTCTTTGCAGCCACCAGCAAGGCCGACCGAGCCGAGCGTTTCCACATCAACCACCTCAAGAAATTCCTGAATTTCATCGGACTGGGCGTCGACCCCGAGGGGCGTTTCCTGCACGAGGCGCGTCGTGCCACCAGCAAGGCCGAACTCGACGCCATTTGCGACCGCCACCTCATCGAAGGTGGACGCGCTGGGCAGGCCTTCGCCGATGAACCGCTCAAAGGACTCGTCGCCCGACCCAACTGCGAGACCGCACAAGGTTGCTCACTGTGAACCCCGTGCATCCTTTTTTTGTGTGATTAGAGGAAATTGAATTGCACCTGCAAATTTGAACCCTAGCTTTTTCAACCTCACCCAAGACCTGAATGAACATCCACGAGTACCAAGCCAAACGACTCCTACAAGAATACGGCGTTCCCGTCCCCAAGGGATACGCTGCTCAAACCAGCCGCGAGGTTGAAACCGCGATTGCCCACTTGGGTGAGAGCCAAAAAGTAGTGGTCAAGGCACAGATTCATGCCGGAGGTCGCGGCAAGGGCAGCTTTACCGACGGCTTCCAGGGCGGTGTTAAACTGGTCGACGGACGCGAAGCCGCCCTCGAGACCGCCAACCGGATGCTGGACAACACCTTGGTTACCAAGCAGACCGGCCCCGCAGGACGCAAGGTGCAGACGGTCTACTTTACTGAGGCCTGCGAAATTCAACACGAGTATTACCTCGCGCTCGTCCTCGACCGCGAGACCGCGCAAACCATCATCATCGCCTCCACTGAAGGCGGCATGGACATCGAGGAAGTCGCCGAGTCCAGTCCCGAGAAAATCATACGGGTACCCATTGCCACCACCATGGGACTGCGCCACCACCATTGCCGCCGGGTCGCGTTTGAACTGGGTTTTACCGGGGACCAAATCAAGCAATTTGCCCGCCTCCTGACCGGGCTCTACAAACTCTACTGGGAAAACAACACCATGCTCGTTGAGATCAATCCCCTGGTCACCACCGACCACGGCGACCTCATAGCGCTCGACGCCAAAATCACCTTTGACGGAAACGCCATTTTCCAGCACCCGCAAATCCAGCAACTTCGCGACCTCAACGAAGAAGACCCCAAGGAAATTGAGGCCTCCAAGCACAACCTCAGTTACATCGCCCTCGACGGCAACATCGCCTGTTTGGTGAACGGTGCGGGTCTTGCGATGGCGACCATGGACATCATTAAAAGCTGTGGCGGCGAACCCGCCAACTTCCTCGACGTCGGCGGTGGTGCCAATGAGGATCAGGTGACCGCGGCCTTTAAAATCATCCTGTCTGACCCGAAAGTCGAGGGCATCCTGGTAAATATCTTTGGGGGCATCATGAAATGCGACGTCATTGCCCGCGGTATCGTAGCCGCCGCCCGCAACGTTGATATCCAAGTACCCCTCGTCATTCGCCTGGAGGGCACCAACGTCGAAGCCGGCAAAGAAATTCTTAAGGAAAGCGGGATCGCCTGCACGCCCGCCGACAGCCTCGCGCAAGCTGCAGAGATCATCACCCAACAAGTAAAAGCCTAAGTCCCGCAACCCCTTTTCAAAATGAGCATCCTCGTAAACAAAGACACCCGCCTTGTGGTTCAGGGCATCACCGGAAAGACCGGCACCTTTCACAGCAAGCAATGCCTCGAATACGGTACCAATATAGTTGCCGGAGTAACCCCGGGTAAAGGAGGTCAAGTATGGGAAGACAAAGTGCCTGTCTGTAATACCATGACCGAGGCCGTCCGCGAGCACGGAGCCAATGTTTCCGTGATCTACGTCCCGCCCGCCTTTGCCGGTGATTCCATCCTCGAAGCCATCGAGGCGGAAATCCCACTCGTCATTTGCATCACCGAGGGTGTTCCCGTGCGCGACATGGCTGAAATTCGCCGCCGCCTCTATTTCCACAACACCAGGACCCGCCTCATCGGCCCCAACTGCCCAGGCATCATCACCCCCGGCGAGTGCAAGATCGGCATTATGCCGGGCTACATCCACAAACCCGGCCGCGTGGGCGTTGTTTCCCGTTCGGGAACCCTCACCTATGAGGCCGTTTGGCAACTCACCCAACGCGGCCACGGTCAAAGCACCTGCATCGGCATCGGCGGCGACCCCATCAACGGAACTTCACAAACCGACGCCGTCCGTATGTTTAACGAAGATCCCGAAACCGACGCCATCATTATGATCGGCGAGATCGGTGGTAGCGCCGAAGAGGAAGCCTGCGAATACATCAAGACGCATGTCAAAAAACCCGTCGCGGGATTCATTGCCGGTGCCTCCGCTCCCAAAGGTCGCACCATGGGTCATGCCGGTGCCATTGTTTCCGCCAGCGGCGCGGGCACTGCCGAAGCCAAGTTTGCCGCCATGGAAGATGCTGGAGTCGCCATCGCCCGCAACCCCTCCGAAATCGCCGACGCCCTGCTCAGCATTTATAAAGGCTAAGTCCTTTATCTGAATCAAATAACAAACCCTTTCTTCCTCTATGGATATCATTGAAGTTACCCTGTTTATTGGAGCCGTTGTCGGCGTCATCACCCTCGGTATTTGGAAAAGTCGCGACGAGGAAATCAGCGGCGAGCAAGGCGCTACCGATTATTTCCTCGCGGGTCGTGGCCTCACTTGGTGGTTGGTTGGCTTTTCGCTGATTGCTGCCAATATTTCCACTGAGCAATTCGTCGGCATGTCGGGTGCGTCCGCCAACTGGCTGGGCATGGCGATTGCTTCCTATGAATGGATGGCCGCGGTCACGCTCGTGGTGGTGGCTTTCTGGTTCCTGCCCAAATTCCTCAAGGCGGGGCTCTACACCATTCCTGAGTTTCTCCAGTATCGCTTTGATGGCGTCGCGCGTCTCGCCATGGCGATCCCCGCTATCGTCACCCTTGTCTTCGTGACGACCTCTTCCGTCATTTTTTCCGGCGCGAAATTTGTTTCGGAGTACTACAACACCGTTCCCGTACTCAGTAACCTCACCGCAATGTGTTGGCTCATTGCCGCCTTTGCCGCTATCTATGTTTTCATCGGGGGCCTTAAAGCCTGCGCCTGGACCGACCTCATCTGGGGCGCGGCGCTCATTTTAGGCGGCGCGGTTGTCATGGTCTTTGCCTTTAATCTGCTCGCAGAAAAACCCGCCGAGGAATTGATCCTTACCAAGGTTGCCAACTCCCAAGCCACCGTTGAGCAAATCGCGGAGGCGGGCGCGTGGGAGCGCTTCATGCTCCTTAATGACGGAGTGGACGGCGAGGCAGAGGCCCGAAACGGGCCCAACGGTTCCGGCGGCAAAGTCCACATGATCCGCCCCAAGGAAGACTCCGACATCCCCTGGACTGCCCTCCTGATTGGCTTGTGGATTCCAAATTTTTTCTACTGGGGTCTCAATCAATACATCGTGCAACGTACCCTCGGTTCCAAATCCCTTGCGGAGGGTCAAAAAGGTATCGTCTTTGCGGCGGCGCTCAAGTTACTCATCCCCTTCCTCGTGGTGATTCCCGGCATCCTCGCCTATAACCTTTTCTCGGGCGACCTGCTCAATGCCGCCACCGGTGAATACGACTACGACCGCGCCTTCCCCGTACTCGTGCGCAATCTCATTAAACCCTTCCCCCTGATTTCGTGGTTCGTTCTGGCGGCGCTCAGTGGCGCGGTGATCAGCTCGCTCGCCTCCATGCTGAACTCCGCCTCGACCATCGCCACCATGGATCTCTATTCCAAATTCAGCGGCGAAAAGAACCCCGTCAAACTCGTTAAAGTGGGTCGTGCCTTTGTGGTGCTCTTCGTGATCCTCGCCGGATTCGTCGCGCCAAAGCTCGATAACTTCACCAGTATCTTTGCTTACATTCAGGAATTCCAGGGTTTCATCTCGCCGGGTATTCTCGCGGTCTTTATCTTTGGATTTTTCTCGCCCCGCACTCCGCGATACTTTGGAGCAGTGGGCATCGGGCTCAACGTCGTATCCTATGGCGGCTTCAAATGGCTGGTCGGCCCCTGGCTCGTTTCCAAGGGTTGGTGGTATGCCGAACAAATTGCTTTCCTCGACCGCATGGCGATTTGCTTCTTCATCGTCCTCCTCGCCGGTGTCCTTTTGACACGCTTCAAACCCATGAAGCAACCGGTCACCATGCCGGTAAACGACACCATTGCCCTTGAGTCCTCATCGGGCGCGAAGGCGGTTGGCATCGTGGTCGTGATCGCGACCCTCGCACTCTACGCCTGCTTCTGGTAAGATCGGGATTTTATTCTTTCGCCCCCGCAGCACCGGCCTTGCGCCACTGCGTGGGCGATTGACCCGACAGCTGTCGAAAGACCACCGCCAGACGTTCGGCATCGTTGAAGCCACAGAGCTCAGCAATGCGTGCCACCGATTGATTGCTCCCCAGCAACAATTCCTTGGCGCGGTTGATCCGCATCCGGCAAAGCATCTCCCTCGGAGTGCAACGATAGTATTCGTTGAACTTGCGTTCAACCGTGCGCCGCGCGAGCCTTAGATCCCTGCACAGGGAGCCGACGTTCACCGGCTCTCCCAGGTGTTCCGAAAAATAGGACATCGCCCGGCGTAGAATGGGATCGTCCACCAAGAGATGGCTCGCGGAATGCCGCAGGACCACCGGACCGGGGGCAACGAGAACGGGTTCACTTGGCGGGGCCTCCCCCGCGCGCAATCGCTGCATCCATTCGCCCACCAAATCCCCAAGGCGTTCCCAGGGAATGGGGACACTCGACAACATGGGGTAACTCAATCCGCAGACCAATTCATCGTTGTTGGCACCAATGACGGCGACCTGTTCCGGAACGGCAAGCTCCAGCTTCAGGCAGGCACTGCACAAAAAACGCCCCAGAGGATCGTGGGCTGCAAAAATGCCGACGGGCTTAGGCAAGGCCGCCAGCCAATCTAGCAGGGCTTTCCCCGGTTCGATAAATTGCTCGCTATAACGTGCATCCGAAAAACCCGCTTCATTAAAAACCGGAACCTTGGTGCCTAGGGCAATTTGAAAACCCTCAATGCGTTGCTCCGAATAAGGAGTGCTGTTTCCCAAACAAGCGTAGCTTTTATAACCCGCCTGCTTGAAGGCATTCGCCGCTTCCCGGCCAACCGACCAATCATCGACATCCAAACTCACCACTCCGGGATAACTCAAATCCGTGTCCGCCACCACCGTCGGGATCCCCAAATCCAACAGTTGCTCGGTCACCTCGGGCAACCACTCAGTTATCAAGCCACTCGGTTGCATGGCGCGCAAGCGTTCACAGAGAGTCTTAATTGAGCGGTGAATACTCAGGATCGAGAAATCCTGCCGCCGACGCACATACGGCATCAACGACGGTGATAGCCGCCGCAAAAAAACCTCCGACATCACAATGGCTACTCGGTCACTCATTTTGGAGACCTTAGACCACAATTGACGCAAATCAACAGAATTGATGCGCATTTTGCGGTTTCACTCCCGCCCGCTTTACGATAGTATCCAAGGTTTAACGCTCAACCATCGATCATAAAAACCATGCAATACTTCGACTGCGACAAAATCCAATACGAGGGCGCCAGCTCTAAAAACCCCCTTGCTTTCAAGCACTATGACGCCGACGCACTCATCGACGGTAAATCCATGAAGGATCACCTCCGTTTTGCTGCGCCCTACTGGCACGTAATGCGGAACGTACTGTCCGACCCCTTCGGTGGTGGCACGGCTGACATGCCCTGGGATGACGGTTCAGACTCAGTTGACAACGCCCTCAAACGCGTGGACGTCTTCTTTGAATTCCTCAATAAAATCGGCATCGATTACTACTGCTGGCACGACCGCGACATCGCACCGGAATTGAACGACCTGAATGCCTCCAACGCCGCCCTCGACGCGGTGGTTGCCAAACTCAAAGAGAAACAAGCCGAGACCGGCGTTCAGCTTCTTTGGGGAACCGCTTGTCTCTTCAGTCATCCCCGCTACTCGCAGGGAGGCGCCACCTCGCCCGACGCCGCCGTTTACACCTACGCCGCTGCTCAGGTTAAAAAGGCCCTCGAATGCACCAAGGAACTCGACGGACTCGGTTACACCTTCTGGGGTGGCCGCGAAGGCTATGCCACGCTTTTGAATACCGACATGAAGCGCGAACTCGACCACCTCGGAGTCTTCCTCCACATGGCAGTCGATCACGCCAAGAAAATCGGCTTCGACGGTCCCTTCTATATCGAACCCAAACCGCGCGAGCCCTCCACTCACCAGTACGACTCCGACGCGGCGGCCTGCCTAAACTTCCTCCGGGAGTACGGACTCATGGATCACTTCAAGCTTAACATCGAGACCAACCACGCCACCCTCGCCGGTCATACCATGGAGCACGAACTCACCGTGAGTGCCAATGCGGGCATGCTCGGCAGTATCGACGCCAACCGAGGCGACGAACTCATCGGCTGGGACACCGACCAATTCCCCACCGATATCTATCTAACCACTCAAGTGATGCTCTGCGTCCTCAAGATGGGCGGTTTAACCACTGGCGGCCTTAACTTCGACGCCAAACGTCGCCGCGAATCCCACGAACCCATCGACCTCATGCACGCCCACATCGGCGGTATGGATGCCTTTGCCCGCGGCCTCAAAATTGCGCACGCCATCCGTGAGGACGGTCGCCTGGAGCAATTTGTGAAGGACCGCTACGCCAGCTTCGACAACGAACTCGGCGCGGAGATCGAATCCGGTAAATGCAGTTTTGAGGCACTTGAAAAAGTAGCCCTTGCGAATGGCGAACCCGTCCTCGCAAGCGGTCGCCAGGAAATGCTCGAAAATCTCGTCAACGAATTCCTATAGTACCGGGATTCCAGCCATTGCCGCAATGTACACGCTCGGACTCGACGCCTCCACTCAGAGTTTTTCCGCGGTTGTTATCGACGCCGCGGAAGGCTCGATCGTGGCGGAACACGCCATCAACTTCGGACAACACCTCCCTCAGTATGGCGCACCGCAAGGCTTCATCCCCGGGGGTGCCGACGGTGAAGTGCATGCCGACCCGCGGATGTGGCTCGATGCACTGGAACTCCTCCTGCAGGACCTCGGCAAAATGTGTGACCTCTCCAAGGTCAGCGCCATTTCCGGTGCTGGGCAGCAGCACGGTTCGGTCTACCTGAACGAGGATTGGTTCAAGGTGCTTCCCGCGCTCAACTTCGAGCAATCCCTCTCCGAACAGATCGAGCTATGCCTCTCGCGCAATACCGCCCCCATCTGGATGGATAGTTCCACCGTAGAGGAATGCGCCGAGATCGCCGCCGAAGCGGGTGGTGATTCCGCAGTTTGTGCCCGCTCGGGATCCATTGCAATCGAGCGCTTCACCGGGCCGCAAATCCGCCGTTTCTACAAAAACGAGCCCTCCGCCTACGAAGGCACCAGCCGTATTCATTTGGTCAGTTCCTTCATATGCTCGGTCTTGTGCGGAATGGATACCCCCATTGATACGGGGGATGCTTCCGGCATGAATCTCATGAATCTAGAACACTGGGACTGGGATCCCAAATTGCTCCATGCCACCGCAACTAACCTGGTCGATAAATTACCTCTAATCAAACCCGCGCAAACCCAGGCCGGAACCCTCTCATCCTTCTTCACCAAGAAATTCGGTCTCCCTGCCGAGGTTCCGGTAACGCTTTTCACAGGTGATAATCCCAGCAGTCTGGTTGGGATGGGTGCCAGCCAACCCGGCAAGATCGTGGTCTCACTGGGAACCTCCGATACCTTCTTTGCGGCCATGCCGGAAGTGGTCGCCGATCCCGACGGTTGTGGCCATGTCTTTGGCAACCCCATGGGCGGGTCCATGTCCCTACAATGCTTCGTCAACGGTTCCCTCGCCCGCGAGGCCGTCAAAGACAAATTCCACTTTGACTGGGAGCAATTCACCAAGGCGCTGGAACATACCCAAGCCGGCAACGGCGGACAGGTCATGCTCCCCTTCTTCCGTCCAGAAATAAGTCCGCGCCTCGACTGCGAGGCACCGCTCATGGACGGCAGTGAAGCCTTTTGTGATTGGCGCGAAGCCGAGGCCGCTATTCGAGCCTGCGTTGAGGGTCAGTTCCTCAACATGAAACGGTGCAGTGCATGGATGCAGCTGAAGCCCGACACCCTTTACCTAACCGGGGGTGCCTCGAAAAATGATGCCATCGCGCAAATTCTGGCGGATATTTTTCAGGTACCAGTGCAACGGCTAACCGTCAGCGGATCGGTCGCGCTCGGAGCCGCCATGCGTGCGGCCTGCAAGACCGGTGATTTCGAGCTCAGTGAACTCGAGGCGCGCTTCTGCAGCCCACAAGCCGACAGCCTGCTCAGCCCAAAGGTTGCGCCCGGGCACTACGATGCCGCCGCAGAAAAACTCAAAGAGCTCCTGCAGTCTGCCGAAGGGTAAATATTTGAGTCGCATTTGAATATTGCGCTCGATGTGATTATTTAAAGGCTATAACTTTTGCTTGCCCGACTTGCGGGTGAATTGAACCTACAACTGACCCATACCAAGGATACAAAATGACTCAAAATACTACTCCCGGTTTTGGCACCCGTGCCCTCCACGCTGGACAAGAACCCGACCCCGCTACCGGATCGCGCGCGGTTCCCATTTACCAAACCACCAGCTACACCTTCCGCGACACCGATCACGCCGCGAAGCTCTTCAGCCTTGAAGAACTCGGCAACATCTATACGCGCATCATGAACCCCACCACCGACGTGCTCGAAAAGCGCGTCGCTGCCCTTGAGGGTGGAGTTGCGGGCCTCGCCCACGCAAGCGGACAAGCGGCCATCACCAGCGCCATCCTCAACATTGCCGGCGCCGGGGACAACATCGTCTCCGCTTCCCAACTCTATGGCGGCACCTACAGCCTTTTTAAATACACCCTTCCCAAACTCGGCATCGAGGTTCGCTTCGCCGACGCCGAAGATCCCGACAGTTTCAAACCTCTGATCGACGAGAACACCAAAGCCATCTACGGTGATTCGGTCGGTAATCCCAGACTCAATATCTTCCCCTTTGAGGAAGTCTCCGCCCTAGCACGCGAAGCCAAACTTCCGCTCATCATCGACAACACCGTGGCATCCCCGGCGGTATGCCGTCCCCTTGAGCACGGTGCCAACATCGTCGTCCACAGCCTTACAAAATTCATTGGTGGTCACGGAACCAGCATCGGCGGCATCGTCGTAGATGGGGGTAATTTCGACTGGAACAGCGGACGCTTTAGCGAATTCACCGAACCTGACACCAGTTACCACGGTCTGGTGCACTGGGATGTTTTCAAATCCTTCCCACCCGCAGGCGGTGCCAACATCGCCTACATCATGAAGATGCGCCTCCAGTGGCTCCGCGATACCGGTAATTGCGCCGCGCCCTTCAATTCCTTCCTGCACCTGCAGGGCTTGGAAACCCTGCACCTTCGCATGGAGCGCCATTGCCAAAATGCGCAAAAAGTCGCGGACTTCCTGCAAGCGCACCCGCAGGTAGCATGGGTCAATTATCCCGGACTTTCCGATAGCCCCCACCACGAACCCGCCAAAAAATATTTCAGTGGGGGTCACTTCGGCGCACTCGTGGGTTTCGGCCTGAAAGGTGGACTGGAAGCAGGCCGCACTTTCATCGACAGCCTGGAA
>CBFHXZ010000045.1:0-13171 GCA_965659965.1 Coraliomargaritaceae bacterium | reverse complement strand
CAAAGGATTCAGCCCGATCAGGCATAGTGGCTGGCCAATTCGAGATAGAAAGATGCACGCGTCCAATACCCCTTATGTCTACTGATGAGTGATCACGCCCGTGCACGGCGTCGAACCTGCCTGTTCCCACTGATTGGTAGCAAAACGTATAAGCGGCGGATGCCTCTCCTCTCTAGTGATAAACAATGTCAACCAGAGGAATTTACGGGTTTCGAATCAACGAAACAGACAATTTAGCTTACAACCACAGCGATAGTTACCCTCAAGTGCTCGGTGCCACAGTTCTTAACGAACTAAGTCAAGTGGAAGATTGGGACAGAACCAGAGATTTAGTTGGGAGCCTAGTCTCACTCGACGAGACTCGCGAACTGACAAACCATGACAGCATTTTCAGAACGGAGTTACGTCGTCACTACCCGGATCTCAAATACGACCGGGAGCCTAGTGATTTCTACGAACTCATGTCCCCATTACAGGGAACACTAGAGCCTTATCTTTCAGGCCGTCTATCATTCATGGCGACTGCCAATGAATTCATAGACGATAGTCTATTCTGTGAATGGGGCTACGTCGCAAATCTCGATAACCACGAACTTGAAATTTATCGAGGGCTTCAAACGGTTACGGATTTCATCTTCGGCCACTTTCTTCTCACGCACACGACCAATCCTCAAAGCATCTACCAACGAAAGCAGATCATAAAGATCGGCATCTTCCCCCGCGACCTGAGTCACACTAGGATAGAGCGGCTGCACCGAAACTCCCTGTGTTTTTCCTTCGGGATCTGGCCAGATTGGTGGCGGTTGATCCGACTGAGCGAACTGATTGGCCAAGGCTGGAGCTGCCCATGCAGTCGGCATTCCACGAGTCCACTCTTTCGGAGTTGCCGCAAACGCATAAGGCACACCATGCACTAAAAATTCAAGCAGGGGCCCCCGTCGCACACCCTTTGAGTCTGGATCAATAAGTCGTGCTTCACACAAACGCTTCTCTGCTGCATGGACCTCGGACGCACTCATCCCCAGCGCCTTTGCTTTTTCAGCATAGGTGCACTTAGTGGCCTTCGGTCGGCACAGATTCAGTGCCACCAAAACATCCTGTGGTTTTAAGATCACATCCATACGCTATTCGCGAATTACGAATATACAAGAAAATTCTGTCATATCTCTGCCAACTACAAGCCTATAGAGCCTTGCGGATTTATAAGATTCCGAACGAATAAAGCATTTTATGGGACAAGAGTCTCAGGTTCGTTCTGCCATCACCTCCGCTATCCTGCGAGGATTCATTAGGGATTAGTCGCCGAGAAAACGGAGAGTTTCGGAGAATTGAGCAGACCAAATCGCCAAATTCCCGCCCGTGCGCGTCAGATCCGGAGAACCAAATCCCTAATGAAGCGCCCCCTGCCCGAAATCAAAAGCGGCCAAGCCCCTACAGCAAAGGGCTCTAGCGGCAGTTGCAATAGAGACATAAAAAAGCTGCGAACCTTTGGGAAGTTCGCAGCATATTCTTTTTGGTCGGGGTGACAGGATTCGAACCTGCGACCCTCTGCTCCCAAAGCAGATGCGCTAGCCAGGCTGCGCTACACCCCGTTCCAAAGTAGCGGTATACTCGGGCTTTTACGCGGAACTGTCAATCCTGATTCCTAGGCTGTTCCCGTTAAATGGACTTTCATTTCGCGGACGGCGGGCTCTATTCCAGTGGTGAGCGCACGGCTGATGATAGAGTGCCCGATGTTGAGTTCGTGAAGATGGGGAATGCTGAGGATTTCGGTAATATTGGTGTAGTTGATTCCGTGCCCGGCGTTCACGACGAGACCGAGGGCGTGTGCCTGTTCGGCGGCGCGAACCAGTTCAGCGAGGGTTTCGGCGCGGCCTTCATGAAAGTAGGCGTTGGCGTAAGCTCCGGTATGAAGCTCGATCCAGGGAGCCTGTAATTCGGCGGCCATTTCGATTTGCGCGAGGTGTGGATCGATGAAAAGGCTGGTCGCAATTCCAACAGCGCTCATGGCGGCAACCACCTCACCTACCCGTTCACGTTGACCCACAATATCCAGCCCGCCCTCGGTGGTGATCTCTTCACGACTCTCGGGCACGAGGCAAACGGAATCCGGTTTCAGCCGCAGGGCGTAGTCGATCATTTCCTGCGTACAGGCCATTTCCAAATTGAGGCGCGTTTGAATAGCGGCACGGGCGCGTTCGATGTCGGAGTCCTGAACGTGGCGGCGGTCTTCACGCAAATGCATGGTAATACCGTCGGCTCCGGCGGCCTCACAACGCAGGGCAAAGTCGACCGGATCGGGCTCGACTTCATCGCCGTGATCAAGCGGGTGCGCGCGATAGCGCGCCTGCCGCACGGTGGCGCAATGGTCAACGTTAACCCCGAGTAGGATTTGATCCTGCATACAACTCATTGTGGCAAGTTAGCTCACAAACTGAAGACATCAAGAGCGAGCGTGGGTTTATTCCGTGGCAGGCGCAGGTGGTTCTTTACCGAGGGTTCCGTCGTCGGTACGGAAAGGGGTCACGGGTAGGCCGTTGCGGTCAAAGAGATTGACGACGGGGTTCTCTGCCCAACCGTAGCGCACGGCTGCAGGTTCGGCGATCTGAGGGTGCGAAACCACGACCTGAGTCTTGCCCTTGATATTGGCGGTTGCCCGGTGGAAGACACCGTCCGCTCCTGCGATATCAAAACCCTTTACTTCGGGCACATCAAAAGCGTAGAGACCGCCACTGCTCACGTGATCAAAGGTCACGGTCACCTCAGCTCCCGAAATTTCCACTTTGGAAAAACGTGGGCTCTCGGAAGCGATGTTGAAGCCGTAATCCTTGGCGAGTGCATTACGGGCGAGGCGGTCACCCACCGTGCGCTTGTTACGCGGATGGATATCGCGGCCTTCGCCGATATCAATGATGACGGCTTGCCCGGTGTTGGGAAGCGAAAGGGTGTTGGTCTGAGCCTCACGCAATTCTGCCCACCAGGATTGTTGCTGAGGTTCCGGAGATTCCTTGGAGAAATCGGCAAGCTGCGCCCAGTAGAAGGGGAAGTCGCCCTGCTTCCAGTGATCGCGCCAGGTGTTAATCATGAGCGGGAAGAGATGGTTGTAAGCGGCTGCACGACTGGAGTTGCTCTCGCCCTGATACCAGATGACCCCGCGAATACCGTAGCCGATGATGGGATGGAGTACGCCGTTGTAGAGATTGGCGGGGCGGTATTGTCCGGTTCGTATATCGTTGGGCCAAGGCGCGCGACCCTTGCGGCCGTTTGCTTTCCATGCTTCGAAACGAGCCACTTTTTTGGCATGCACTTCGTCGGTGTAGGCTGCGATCTTCTTATCCCACTCAGCAAGGTAGGCATCGGAATGCCCATCCGCCTCAAGGATATCGCGGGGCACCCAAGCCTCGGCCGCTGAACCGCCCCAGGCATTGTCGATCAAACCGATGGTCACTCCGAGTGCCTGCTTGAGGCGTTGCCCAAAATGATACCCCACTGCCGAGAATTGCGCCGCCACTGCGGGGCTGCAATGTTCCCATTTGCCATTAAAATTATCCCGAGGCACCTGAGTTCCAAGATGCGGAATCGAAATCATTCGAATCATGGATTCATTCGCGAGTGGGATTTCCAGATCCGCGCCATCGCTTTGATTCAATGACCATTGCATATTCGATTGCCCCGAGCAGATCCAGACCTCACCCACCATGACATCCTCAAAACGCAACTCGTTGTCGGCCTTCACTTCAAGCACGTGCGGACCCCCTGCAGGCATGGAGCGGAGTTTCACCATCCAGCGACCGTCGGGCCCCGCGTAGGTGCTGTGGCTTTGTCCGTCAATACGAACGGTGATACGTTCGCCGGCCTTGGCTTTGCCCCACACGGGATTCAACTGGTCACGCTGCAAAACCATGTGGTTACCAAAAATGTTCGGCATTTGTACCTCTGCGATCAACAACTGGGTCGCGAAGAGAATAAAAAATGATAAAAGGGATGGGGTCTTCATGTGTTTGAGGATTATTGATGCTTCGTGCTGCAACTTACACCCTTCATCCGCTATTAATAAAGCACAAACTCCTGAAGCACCTACTGTGGAGCTCTTCGGGTTTCACGAATCTTGACCCAAACGCTTAAAATCCATAAAAGACTACTATGCAGGCAAATTTTCTCCAATGGCGATTTTTCTATTGCACCCTTCTTTTGCTCGGCATCGCATCTCAGGCAGCAGCGGTCGATGTCCTCGTGAAAGCCAGCGCCCGGGAGGACTACCTTCGCCCTGTGGATGATGCCGGTAATACCAAGGCGGAAAGCTATACCTTCATGAAAGGGAAATACTATCCCTATGAATACGAAAACCCCGAAGATGAAATCAAATTTGAGGAAGTTGCCTATGCCCTCAAACAAGAACTCACCGCAAAAAACTACGTGATGTCTGACGACCCCATGAAAGCGGATTTCATTCTGGTGGTGCACTGGGGACAAACCAACTCCAATCCCGATGTCGATTACTTTGACATCGCCGCCAACGCAGATGACCCCTTTGACCCGATGGCAGAACTGGACGCCTACGAAGCCGACAATCAAGCACGCGAAAACGCCCGTATCATTGGGGCTACATCGCTATACGATATGCATGTTTACTCACTCAGGCGACAACAACTTGAAGAGGCCGCACGTCATGACCGCTACTTCGTCAACGTCCTGGCGCTTTCCGTTAAGGAAATTCGCGAACGCCCCGACAAAGAGGTCATGCCCAAACCATTGTGGACCCTGCAACTCAGCCTGCCCACCGGTCGCGCTGATCCCAGTGAAGCCTTTGGGACCCTTGCCAAAACTGCGGGTCGTTATTCCGGCGAAAACCTTCTCAATGCCGATTTCATCCGCGAAAAGGAAAAACGCGGCATTGTACGCATTGGCAAACTCGAGTTCATCGAAACCATCGATGAGGGAACGGAAGCACCTGAAGAATAAAGGCGAGCCTACGCTGCCGGACGCCAGTCCAGCAGGGTGACTTGAAGATTTCTCGATCTCCGCCAGTAATTCCAACCCAAGCGCAAGGCGAGATCGACCGCCTCACCCCCCATCGGAATGGTTTCCATTTGCCAGGCTACTCCTCCGATACCCCGACCCTCACCTGCCGGACCAGGCAAGCGAAAACTGTAATTCCCTTCCCCCTTGGCAAAGGCTCTGGGGCTCTCCTCCAGTATAACACCACGCACTCCAAAGACCGGTTGCCGGTTGCCCTGCCCAAAGGGCTGCAGGCGATCCAGTGAGTCCAAAAAGGCCGTATTCAAATCCCCCAATTCTATCCAGGCGGAAAGCTCCAACTCGGGTTCCGGTAATCCCGCTGGGTAAAACTCCATTAATGCTTCAAGGAAACGCTCGCGAAACGCCTCCACCGACGACGACGGCAAGGAAAGCCCCGCCGCCATGGGATGCCCGCCCCAATTTTCCAGCAGGTCATCGCAGCGTTGGAATAACTTTACCAAATCGATTCCGGCAACACTGCGCCCTGAACCCTTTGCGGTATCTCCTTCGCTCCCCAGTACCAAGCAGGGCTTGTGGAAGCGGCGACTCACGCGACTGGCAACAATCCCCACCACTCCGGGGTGCCACTCTTTATCATGCAAAATAATCCCGGGCGCATCCGCATAGTCCGCCAGTGCCCTTGCTTCTGCCTCCATGGAAATCGTGTGCTGTATGGCTTGTCGCTCTCGATTGATGGCATCCAGTTCCCGGGCAATCGTAGCACAATGCTGCTCGTCACTACCCAGGAGTAATTCAATCGGCTGGCTGGCATCTGCCAACCGCCCACTGGCATTGATGCGCGGTGCTAGCTTAAAAGAAATATCACTGCTCTCAAGCGGTTGACCCGTAGCCATCCCGCTCACGGAGCACAGGGAACGAATTCCGGGTCGTCGATTTGCCCGCAGATGCCGCAGGCCATACCATGCCAAAATCCGGTTCTCCTGTTGTAGCGGAACCAAGTCCGCGATTGTGCCCATCGCCACGAGATCCAAATAATCTTTTAATTGCAGCGACTTAACGCGGGGATCCTCTGCCGCCCGACGTCGCTTCAAAATGCCGTGCAGCAATTTAAAAACCAAACCAGCAGTACAAAGGTTCTTCCATGGGCTGTCGTCCGGATCATACGCATGCGGATTCACCAGCACACAACCCTCCGGCACCCCTTCCTTAGCCTGATGGTGGTCGATAATAACGACATCCGAACCCATCGAATTCAAATACGAGACGGCGTCATACGCATTGGTTCCGCAATCCAGGGCAATGAACAAATCCGGCACCTCGCCATCCAACACGCGATCAATGGCATCGCGACTCATACCATAGCCTTCCTCGAGGCGGAGCGGCACCGAAAAGCGAGGCTGCATACCCAGAGAACGGAGCAGGCTCACCAACTGCACCGTGCTGGTGACTCCATCGACATCATAGTCGCCAAAAACTACCACCGTTTCATTCCCCTCCAGGGCCTGCTCAATGCGCTTAACCGCCGTCTCAAGATTTGTCAGCGCAAAGGGGTCCTCGAGATCCGACAACTGGGGTCGCATAAAAAGCTCTGCCTGGGTAAGGCTCGTAATGCCACGTTGTACCAAAAGTTCGGCAATCACCCGATCCATTTGGAGACCCTCCTGCAAGCGCTTTACTTCCTCCTCGGGGCATTCATTCGTAGTCCAATTCATTCGTTTGTCTTGGTTTAATACAACCAAGCGCATACATTAGCTCGCTGCGTGAAGTGTCGCAAGGTTAAAGGCGCCGTTTACCGGCATTCGCCCCCAAAATCTGTATCGCCGGCGACTTAACCCTCGCTGCTTTGCCAATCGTAGGTTTTTGGAGTCAACTCCCGCTCCTCGACATGGCGGCGATCGCCCTTGTGCCACCAGTAGAACACCGGACTTGCGATAAAGATCGAAGAGAAGGTACCCGTTAAAATACCTACAATGAAGACGAAGGCGAAGTCATTGATAACCCCCGCACCAAAGACATAGAGCGAAACAGCCGCTAAGAGCGTCGTCACACTGGTCAGGATCGAGCGCGAGAACACGCGGTTGATGGCCAGAACAATAATCGCCCGTAGATTCGTCCCGGGATTCAACTCCAACTCCTCACGAATGCGGTCAAAGACCACAATGGTATCATTGATGGAATAACCCACAATCATCAGAATCGCCGCCAACATGGGCGCGGTAAATTGACCACTCACAAAAATACCCAAAGCGCCACAGAGGACGAAGATGCCTACCGTCATCAAGACATCGTGCACCGTGGCAACCACCGCTCCAATTCCGTAACCCATTTCGAATCGCAGCGCCACGTACAGCAAAATTCCTCCCAGCGCGGCTACGACCGACCAAATGGCGTTCCATTGAATACTTGTGGAAACCGAGGCCCCGATTTGCGTGATTGCCTCCTCATCCAAACCAGCGGTCGGGAAGGCATTTTGCAGACCTTCCAAAACCTCGCGGCTTTGATCGAAACGAGTCTGAATCTTCAGCACCTCGCGGTCTTCACCAATCAAAGTCTGGTAAACCGGATTCACCTCACCAAGACCCAATTCTCCGGCAGCGGCACCCAGTGCCCCTCCGTCAATCTTCTCTTCAAAGGCAATCGTCATTTCATCACCACCGGTAAAATCAATACCCATGATATTGTCGTGATGCATGACTACGCTAATAATACCCGCAAGCACCAGCGACCAGGATGCCAAAAATGCCGGACGGCGGTATTTGAAGAAATCAATCTTCATTTCACCCAAAAGCTTCAAGCCAAGCACCTGCTTCACACCCACACGGTGAATAAGAAAATCAATCAGGAAGCGGGTCACCACCAGGGCGCAGAAAATGGAAGCGCAAATACCAATCGCGAGGGTATAACCAAAGCCCTTTACCGGGCCGGTACCCAGCCAGATCAAAATTGAAGCGGTGATGAGTGTCGTCACATTCGCGTCCACAATCGTCGAGGTCACTTTTTGGAAGGCACCCGCCGCGGCATTCTTAATGGATTTGCCGAGCTTCAACTCCTCGCGCAAACGTTCAAAAATCAAAATATTGGCATCGACGCCCATGCCCAGTGTTAGCACCAGTGCCGCCACCCCGGGCAGGGTTAAGGTCGCCCCAAGACTGGAAAGCACACCGAGCACGATGACGATATTGACCAAAGCGGAGAGCACGGCCACCACCCCACCAATGAAGTAATACAAAATCATAAAGGCCACCACAAGGAGCGCACCCCATTTAACAGCATTCATCGAACTGTCACGTGCGCCCGCCGCCATCGATGGACCCACTTCATACATTTCATCGACCCGCAGTTCCACCGCGAGGGGATTATTCAAAACATTCGCCAAATCAAAGGCCTCGCGTTGCGAGAAGCCACCCGTGATTTGCGCCTGGCGCGAGAGCACCGAATTGACCGTAGGCGCAGAATACAACTTGCCATCGAGCACGATTGCCAGCGGCTTGCCCACCATTTTCTCAGTGACCGCCCGCAGGATCTTGGCACCCTCCCCCGTCATCACCAAATTCACTTCAAACGATCCGGTGGTGGATTGTGCCGCAAAGGCATCCTCCACAATTTCACCCGTCGCTTCGGGAATGCGCTTCACGAAGATACGGCGTTCCGTAATTTCACCCGTCGCACGGTCTTCGCGTTCCTCCGCCAAAACTTCATAGCCAATGAGATAATTCTCCGGTGCCGTGGTATTCGGGTCTAAAGTTTCATGCACCGCGCGAAATTCCAAACGCGCTGGTTTCTTGATCACATCAATGATCTCAGGGTTCTGCTTCGTCGATGCTCCGGGCATTTGGATTTCAATCGCATCCTTGCCACGTGGACGAATCACCGGTTCCGCCACACCCGAACCATCCAGACGATCCGCCATAATCTCGATGGCGTCCTCCAATTGCTCCGCCTGTTCATAAGAACTCAACTCGCTCTGAGCGGTCTCGTCAATTTTCATGGTCACTCCAACCCCACCCTTCAGGTCGAGGCCAAGCCGCAACTGACTCTGCGCACTGCTCAGTAAATGTTTTAAAAGAACATCGTTCCGTTTGTTGCGGTTTGCGATATCCCGTACCTGGATTTCCGGAAAAAAGACCGCGTAATCAATCCCCTCTTCAACTCCAAGTTCACGCAAAGCCACAAACAGCGTCTTTGACTCACCCGCTGCTACCCGTGCCTCAGCCCGCGTCATCAAGCCACTAAAGACATCCAGCTCAGCCGTCGCCTCACCGCGGATGTAGTCCTCAAAAGGACGGTCCTGTAAGGGTGTGATGCTGATAAGGCACCACCAAATAATGAGCGCCGTTAAAGTGAATTTCCAAAGGATGTTACCGGACATGGTCGAGATCAACTTGGGGTGATTGAATGAAAGGTGGGCCTTTTGGCCTTAGTCTGTAGAGGAGGTGCGACTGCCGATCGATTGCTTGGTGAGCTCGATTTTCACGTTGTCTGCAATGCGCACAACAAAGGAATCATCTTTAACATTAGTAATGGTGCCGTGAATACCGCCGCTAGTCACAATGGTGTCACCGCTCTTCAGTTCGGTGATCATTTTATCATGCGCTTTTTGGCGTTTCCGCTGAGGGGCGATGATCAGGAACCACATACCTGCAAAAAGCAGAATGAGTGGCAAAAACGGAGCGATGCCGCCACCGGAAGCAGCCTGCGCCATGGGAAGGAAAATTGAGAAGGAAGAATCTATCATTTGCTTGAGGGTTGAAAAACGGAAGATGCAAGATCACTCACCCGCAAATGGCAAGCCTTCAAACAAGGTCTCCTCTCAAAGCATCAGCCCCGCAGAGAACAAAACCCCGTAGAGTGCGACTGCCCGACCGGCGTTCCTCAGTGCTGCACTACAGGCTGTCGTAGCGGTCATACCCGCCAGCCGGTTGCCCAGCACAAAACTCCACCCACAGGGCAATAATGCCAACAAGACCCACAATCCATATCCCCGAATCCAGAACCAAACCACCACCGAGGCCGCCAGGGACGTTGAAAAATAATACAATGCCCGGCCAAAATTACGGCCAAAGCGCACCAATAACGTCCGTTTGTTCGCAGTCAGATCCACCTCCAGATCGCGGTAATTATTCACCACCAATATGTTGTTCGTCAAAAACCCTGAGCCCAATCCCAGCAAAAGCACATCCAGAGTAAAGGCACCCGCCTGCACGAAATAGGTGCACCCAACCGCCACGATTCCAAAAAAGAAAACCACGCACACATCCCCCCAGCCGTGATACGCCAGAGGATACGGCCCGCCCGTGTAACACCATGCTGCCACCACACTCAAAACCCCCACCGCCAAAAGCCAAGCGCCCCCAAAAGGAATCAATGCCAGGCCCAAAACAAAAGCCGTTGCCAGCGTTATAAAGGCGGCAACCGCCATTACCTTCGGCGCGACCAAACCCGCGCCCACCGCCCGGCGGGGTCCCGCGCGTTCCGCTCCATCCGTACCGCGGACTCCATCGAGGTAATCATTTGCAAAATTCGACCCCACTTGTGCTAAAAGCGCAAAGCCCAGGCAGAGCACCGCCGCGCTTGGAACCAGCGTCCCCTGCGAAGCCGCCAGCGCGGTCCCCAATAGAACCGGTGCCGCACCCGCCGGCAAGGTCGCCGGACGAATCGCCTCAAGCCATAAACCTAGTTTGCCCTTCATTCATACTATAAAATCCAGCTCCCTTGCGCCCGCAAACACTTTTCCCAATTCCCTAGTCCATCCCGAAGGACATCCTAAAAGTGTGGCTTTGCCCCGTGGGCGTGGGACCGGCGTTAGCGACGGCCCGCAGAGCCGCCAGCACAGAAGTGTCAAAAGCGGCATTCCCCGAACCCGGCGAAAAACGAATCCCCGTAATCGCGCCCGAGGCAGAAACCTCAAAAACCGCATCCAATTTCAAGGTCAAGCCGCCGAGATTACCGGGTTTTTTCCAGGCGGCATCGATCCGTCCCCGCAAGCGGGCATTGTAATTCGCCAGCGCGTTCATCTGTTGCGGACTGAGCTGCGAGGGAGGTTGCTTGACCGGCGTGACCTGAGCGTCCGGCACCCGCAAGGTCGGAACTTTCACCGGTCTTTGGCTTGGTGTTTGCACCGGGCGCGGCTTGGCGAGCGGATTCTTTTTCCGAAAATCATTAATGTTGATCCACTCACGCGCCTTGGGCTTGGCCGGGGGCGGTGTTTCTACTTTGAGTGGCGGCTGAACCGGAGGGGTCGTCTCGACAACCGCCGTGTCCGGCAGGCTCACCATTTCAAAAACATGCACCGATTGCTTTGGCATAAAAAAATCCACCAAAACAAAAAACAAAAGCACCACCAGAGCCGCCGCATGGAGCACGAGCGAGGTCACAAAAGGCGAGTCTTTCGGCAAGCGGATAAGCATATCAATCGACCTTGGTATCGAGGCTGATTTTTGAGAGTTTTCGTTGTTTGATCATGTCGATAACCGTGATAACCCGCTGATAAGGCAGAGCCGAATCCGCGCGGATGCTCAAGACCGGCGGGTCCGCCTGCTGCGAAAAACTATCCAAGAGATCCGCGAGTTGTGCAGGACTAACCGCCTGCTCGCCCCAGAAATAACGGCCTTGTTTGTCGATACTCACACTTTGGAAGCGCTCGCGTTCGGTCGCCTGCGTGCTCGGTGATTCCACCGGCAGGTCGACCTCGATGGTTTGCTCCAGCAAGGGCGTTGTTATCATGAAGATAATCAGGAGCGCGAACGCGAGGTCGATCAGGGGTGTGACGTTAATCTCGGTTAGGGCCGAGAGGCGGTCTTTGCGATGGAATTTACGAGCCACGGGTAGCGTGCGATTATGATCCTCAGGAATTGGCGGCGGCCTGCGCCTCCAGCTCGATGCGGTCCGCGACCGTGCTGGCAAAATTTTCAAGTTCAACGACTGCAATCTTGGTTTGTTGCAGGAGGTAATTGTATCCAAAGACCGAGGGAATCGCCACCACGAGGCCCGCGACAGTCGTCAAAAGCGCGCCGGAAACACCCGGCGCGAGGCTTTGCAGACTCGCTGATCCGCTACCCGCCATTCCGCCGAAGGCATCCATCACACCCCAAACCGTTCCAAGAAGCCCAAGAAAGGGCGCACCCGTTACAATCGAACCGAGCAAGACCATCTTGGTCTCGTAGCGTACCGTTTGCTCGGCGACGCCGCGTTGCAGGGCATTCTCAACGTGCCCCATGCGCAGGGTCGCCCGGTGCATGTCGGGATTGCTCAGATCGCCGCCATAGCGGGCAAAGGCCTCGAGCCCCTCGCGCACCAGATTGTAGAAAGGTCCCGCCCCCTTGCCCGGGTGCGCGGGATCGAGCGCAAGGAGATGCGCCTCCTTGCTCAGCAAGCGTTCGTAGCGGAGGTTCTGCGCCCGCAAGCGCGACAAATCGAGGTATTTACCCAGCATGACCGACCAGGCAATCACGCTGCACAATGCGAGGATCAGGATAATGACCTTACCAGCAAAATTTGACTGTGCGAAATAGGTGAAGACGTTGGCATTAGCCGCCGCCTGAACGAAAATAAGATCCAATGATAACAGGGAATTCATAAAACTTATAAGAAACTCGCTGAACTCCCCCCACTTGACAAGCCGTGAACGCCCTCTCAGGGAAAAAATTTGTCTGGATTTACCAAGGAAAAGAGTTTGCCACGCCATGACTCTGCAAGTCTTTTATAGTGATTAATTTTATTTATGCAGCACCAGCAACAAACCCTTGAGGAACTCAAGCGCCTCGCACCTGCACTTGCCACAAAAAAGGCCCTTGTCGGGATCGACGGCTTTATTGATAAAATCGTGCACCCCGTCGCCCAGCGCAACGGCCCGGGTAAGGACTTTTCCCGCATCGAGACCATTGCCGATTTCGGTGCGCGTATCAGCTCCGCAGCCGGGAAGAGCGCCAATCTCGAACTAGCACCCGTGGTCGAAAAACTCGGTGGCAACGGTCCGCTCATGGCAAACGCCCAACGTTCCCTCGGCGCACAGGTTCGCTACATCGGCGCCCTCGGAAAGGGCGAAATCAACCCCCTCTTTCGCGAATTTGCAGAAGGCACCGAAGCGATCACCCTCGCCGATCCTGGGGTCACCCATGCCGCTGAGTTCAAAGACGGCAAAATTATGTTTGGTTCCACTGGAAGCCTGGAGACCATCACCTTCCCCTACCTC
>CBFHXZ010000044.1:0-13172 GCA_965659965.1 Coraliomargaritaceae bacterium | reverse complement strand
GACGAGGTAATCAAAGTGCTGAATCGGGTCTGCAGCGGGCATGGGCTTAGATTTCTTTTTCGTGTTGTTCCCCGGTAAAGAATGGGATGCGGCGGGCTTCCGGTGGGCTGACCATGACGGTGTCCTCAATATCCACTTCATCCACTTGATTGTGTTCAATAGTGGCGTAGCGTAAAGCGCTCAAAAAGAGGACCCAAAAGCTTAGAGTGACGGTGGGGGACATGAAAGGGCTATCGATGGCAGCGATGATGACGACACTCAGGCAGGCAAAAAGAAGATGGTTTGTGAAAGTACTGGCTTCTTTTTTACGGAAGTAGCGGTTGGATAAAATCAGGATAAATGCGGCAATAACAAGGCAACCAAAGAGGCCGAATTCGCTGAGATAATGCAGGTAGTCGGATTGGGCGTGCAGGTTGAGGCTGCTGCCGAGATTGTCATTATTGTAGAAGGGCGCGGCATGGGCAAAACTTTCAAAACCCCAGCCAAAGAGTGGCCGTTCGAAGAAGAGTTGCAGGGCGGACTCGCGGAGCTGGCTATGGTTCATTGCCTCAGGGTTGATTGCTACGAGTCTGAAAATCCCTGCGGCAAAGAGGAGGCAACTACCAAGGGTGCAGGCAAGGGTAAGTGAGTTGTGGTTCTGGTCGCCGCCGGAGCGAATGAATTGAATTGAGGTTGCCAAGAGCATGAAGGAAAGGAGTAAGAGCAGGATCGCGCCCGGGCCGTGAGAGTGCACGACCAGTCCGGTGCTTCCGAGTATGACCGCCCCAAAAAGGTACCAGGGGCCGTTGGTCTTGAGGAAGTCTTTTGCTTTGTCCTGACGGATGTGCTCCATGCTTAAAGCCGCGCAGGTTGCCGCCCAAAGACAGGCAAAGGCGGCCCAGTGACCGTCGTAAGGGAAGCAGGCAAAAAAGTCGTCTTTTCCGGTGCCATAGGAGGCAATGGGTTTACCCAGCCCGGCAATTTTCTGGAGATACCCGATGACAGCGGCAAGGACGGCAAGGAAACAAAGTTTGGGTAAAAGGCGTTTGAAAAAGAGGGTGGATTTAGGGACGATGTAGAGGTCAAGGCTTAGGATAAAAACAGAGATGAAGCCGAAGAGCGTAATGGTGGCGGATATCTTGCTCGGGAGGGTGGAGACAGGGAGCCACTTGCTCGCCCCGGTAAGAATGAAGAAGACATCCTCTTTGATTTGAAGGGTTTCGGTGGTTGGGGAAATAATACCGACCAAGTACTGGAATGTGATGAGGATTGCCGGCAAAAGCAGAAGTCCGTAACGCAGCCATAGTTGGTCGATCTGGAAGGGGTGCACCAATTCATGCAGTTTGGTATTTGCGATGCTGAGCGGGGCGAGTATGATCAAAGTGCCCAGTAACCAGAAGCTGCGCGGGTCGGCGGCGATAATGGAAACGCTGACCGCGAGTAGGATGATGAAGTAAACCGCACTTTCGGCAGGGGTGAAGCTGTCGCGGACGAGGATTTCCCGTTCGTGGAGTGGTCGTTTTTGTGGTTCCGTCAAAGTTCTAAGGGTTTGGATTCTCCGGGGAGCAAATTGCGCGGGCGATGTTATGGCTAGTTTCGTTGTCGATTAAATGCCGAATAAGGGCGAGTGAAAAAGGGATGGCGTTGCCGGCTCCGCGTGCGGTAATGGAGTTTTGGTCACGGACGACGGCCTTGTTTTGGGCGTCGGGCAATTCGTTTTCTGCGGAGGGGTGGCAGGTATAGGCGGGCCCAGGGAGGATGCCGGCATCCAGCATGAGGAGGGGAGCGGCGCAGATGCAAGCGAGGGTACGGCCGCTGTGGTAGAATTTGTGGAGGGTTTCGCAAAGGAGGGGGTGGTGGCGCAATTTTGCGATACCCGGGCCGCCGGGCAGGATGAGGCAATCAAATTCCTGAGTTGGCAGGTCTTTCAGTTGGCAGGCAAGCTGAACGGATATACCGCTGCGTCCGGTGACGGTTTCGGCGGTATCGACGCCGGCGAGGGTTAGGGCTACATTGGCGCGGCTGAGCAGATCCACAGGGGTGAGGGCTTCGATTTCCTCAAAACCTTCAAAAAGGAGTACCAGTGCGTTAAGGGAAGTGTCGGTCATGCTTGTGGCGGTTTTTATTGCTCCAGCCATTTTTGAATGTGGGGAATGGGGTAGGCGCGCCGGCCGCTTTCGAGGCGTTCGATATATTTGTCGGGTTTACGGTCCTCGGGGAGTTCATCCTCGAATTCGTCCTCTTCGATGGGGATGAGTTCATCGAAGTAGAGTGAGAGGCGGCGGGCTTCTGGTTCGAGGATCTCGCGGGGATTGGGGGGACGGCCTTTTTTAATGAGTTCAAAGCGGCTGGGGACATGCGCTTTTGAAAATTGGGTTTGAAAAGCTTTGATCCATTTCTGGGGGGTATTTTCTCGTTGGGCGAGGAGGACGAAATCGGAGAAATGAATACAGGCCTCAAACCAGGGTTGGGCGGCGGGGTTTGCCTGCAGGAAGTCGCAGTGAACGAGAGTAATGCCGCGCGCGATTTGACAGTCGTTGTTGTCGGACCAAGTCTTTATGGCTTCGGCGGAATCGGCGGGGTCAGCGGTGCCGGGGGTCAGGAAAAAGATGGCTTCGGCGGGGGCTTCGATGCGCTCGTGTTGAACTTTGTTTTCACGCAGTTCCCATAACACACATTGGAGATTTTCCAGAGCTGCGATTTTTTCGTCAAAGGGGTTGTCGCTTTCGCTCTTGGGTTTGAAATACAGGGCGGGGCTATCTTTGGGTAGACCGCTCTCTATCAAATCGTAGAGGGTGGCGCGGCGTTCCGAATCGGGAATGCCAAAAATGATATAAACTTGTGGCGATTCTGACATGGCAAGCGGGACAGCATGCGATCCGCGCGGTTAGGACTGGAAGTCAAAGGTCTCGCACTGTGCGCTGTGGCGCATCCAATGATCGGTGAGAACCAGGGCGGCCATGGCTTCTACGATGGGGACGGCGCGCGGAAGGACGCAGGGGTCATGCCTGCCGCGGCCCATGAGTTCGGTTTCCTTGCCTTCGCTGTCAACGGTGGCTTGTTTTTGAATAAGTGTGGCGGTGGGCTTGAAGGCGACGCGGAAGATAATTTCCTCGCCGTTGGTAATGCCGCCCTGAACGCCGCCAGAACGGTTGGTGGCGGTTCCGACCTGTCCTTCCTTTTTGATAAAGACATCGTTATGTTCGGAGCCTTTGAGTCGGGTGCCCTCAAAGCCGCTGCCAATTTCAAAACCTTTGGTGGCAGGCAGGGAAAGCATGGCTTTGGCGAGGTCTGCCTCGATGCGGTCAAAGACGGGGACGCCTAAACCCATTGGTAGGTTGCGCACCCGGCACTCGATACAACCGCCGATGGAGTCGCCGTCGGCGCGGACTTCGCGAATGCGGTCTGCCATCGCTTCGGCGGCGGCGGGGTCGGGGCAACGGACGGGGTTTGCCTCGACGTCGTCGCGGGAGGGGAAGCTGCCGATTTGTGCCTCGATGTCGTGGATGCGGGTTACGTATGCTTGAATCTCTACCTTGGCGGCAAGGCTGAGGATTTTTCGAGCAATGGCACCGGCGGCAACGCGTCCGATGGTTTCGCGGGCGGAGGAACGCCCGCCGCCCTCGTGGTTGCGAATGCCGAATTTGCTTTGGTAAGTGAAGTCCGCGTGGGAGGGACGGAATTTGTCCTTCATTTCGACGTAAGCCTCGGGGCGGTGGTCGCCGTTGGGTACGTAAATAGCGATGGGGGTGCCGAGAGTGAGTCCTTCGTAGACGCCGGAAACGATGGTGGCGGTATCGCTTTCTTTGCGTGGGGTCGTGATGTCGCTTTGTCCGGGGCGACGGCGGTCGAGTTCTACTTGAATATCCTCGACGTTGAGGGGGAGTCGCGGAGGGCAGCCATCAATGACTACACCAATCCCACCACCGTGACTTTCGCCCCAAGTAGAAATGCGTAGTAGTGTGCCGAATGAATTGCCCATGTTGCTGGAAGTTAGGAGCTGAAAGTTGGAAGTAAGGTTAAGGGGAAACTTAGGCGGAAGGCGGGCGAGATAGAAGCTTTAATTTACTGGGCAGATTTGGGGAGGCGGACGGCGTTGCGGACGGAGTGTTTGGTAACGATATTACCGCCGGAGCTGCGCCCGCGAATGGCGATGTCTTTGAAATGAACTTCTTCCTCGGTCTTCCGCACGCGTGGGGCGGGCTTGAGGTTAACTTTGACGGCGTCGGGCGCGCCGCTTTCGGTGGGGTAGGCAGCGAGGTAAAATACGCGGGAGCCGGGTTTGCCTTTGGTAAGGTCGTATTCTTTGTCGCGGGTAACGCCACCGATGGTGAAATGTTTGGCGAGGACGGGTCCGGTCTTGCCGTCGCGGTAAACCATGCAATAGGTGAGGGCGTTGGGTTCGGCGCGGTTGAAGAGATCGATGTGCAGAATGTTTTTCCCGAAGAAGGCTTTGTCGCTGACTTTTGAGACGGAAAGTTTGCCTTCTTGGTTGATGGCAATGACGTCGCTGAGGGCGGAGCATTTGCAGACGACCTCGTCTTTTTTCATGCCGGTGCCGGCAAAGCCTTCCTTGCGGTCGACGTAAAGGGTCTCGTTGGCGATGACGACGTCCTGTGCGACGACCTTGTCAAAAGTCGTCAGTTCGGTGCGGCGCTCGCGGCCCTTGCCATATTTTTTCTGCAGTTCCTTGAACCACTTGATGGCGTATTTGGTGAGGTATTTTAGGTTCTTTTCGGTTTGGGCGATTTCCTCTTCGAGGCTCTTGATAAGTTCATCGGCACGGAGGGTGTCGAATTTTGAGATGCGTTTGATTTTGATCTCGAGGAGGCGAAGGATGTCGTCGCGGGTGATGGGGCGGCGCAATTTTTTGCGGTAGGGTTTGAGTCCGGTCTCAACGGTGGCGATGACGGCCTCCCAGGTGCTCTCTTCTTCGATGCGGCGGTAAATGCGTTTTTCGATGAAGATTTTTTCAAGGGAAGAGAAGTGCCATTTTTCCTGAAGCTCGGCGAGTTGGATTTCGAGTTCGCGCTTGAGGAGTTCGCGGGTTTTTTCAGTGGCAAGGTAGAGGAGATCGGCGGCGGAGAAGAAATGAGGTTTTTCGTTTTCAATGACGCAGATGTTGGTGCTGACGGAGACCTCGCAATCGGTAAAGGCGTAGAGTGCCTGCTCGGTGGTTTCAGGGTCGGCGCCAGAAGGCAGGAAGATGAGGATCTCGACTTTATCGGCGGTGTTATCCTCGACCCGGGAAATTTTGATTTTACCCTTATCGTTGGCGGAAAGGATGGAATCGATAAGGGAAGTGGTAGTTTTGCCGAAGGGGAGTTCGGTGATGGCGAGGCAGTTTTTTTTGCGAGTCTCGATGCGGGCGCGGACTTTCACGCGGCCACCGCGTTGTCCGTTGTTGTAGTCAGAATCGTCGGCGATACCGCCGCTGGGGAAATCGGGGCGGATTTCCGGAGTTTGTTTGCGTAGTAGGGCGATGGAGCCTTCGAGGAGTTCGTTGAAATTGTGGGGTAGGATTTTGCAGGCGAGCCCGACCGCGATACCCTCCGCGCCCTGGGCGAGGAGGAGGGGGAATTTCATGGGAAGGGTTTCCGGTTCCTTGTTGCGTCCGTCGTAGGAGGCGAGCCAGTTGGTGGTTTTGGGATTGAAGGCGACCTCGAGGGCAAATTTTGAAAGGCGGGCTTCGATGTAACGGGGGGCGGCGGCGGAATCGCCGGTCAGGGTGTTGCCCCAGTTGCCCTGCATATCGATGAGGAGATCTTTTTGCCCCAGTTGCACGAGGGCGTCACCGATGGAGGCGTCACCGTGGGGGTGGTATTTCATGGTGTTGCCAATGAGGTTGGCAACTTTGTTGTAGCGGCCGTCTTCGAGTTCGCGCATGGAATGGAGGATGCGTCGCTGGACAGGCTTGAGGCCGTCGTTGGCGTGCGGGACGGCGCGTTCTAGAATGACGTAACTGGCGTAATCGAGGAACCAGTTGCTAAACATGTCATCGACGTGACCGGAATCGGTTTGAAGGTCGAAGATGGAAGGGTCGCTTTTCGCGGAAGTCGATTTTTTACTGGACGACGCTTCGGCTTCGGCTTCGGGTTGCTCGGCGGCATCCTCAAGGTTGAGCTCGAGGGCTTTGTTGGCGGCTGGCTTCTTTTTGCGCGGCATGAAGTGGGTGCAATGATCAGGATGAAATGCTTAAGGGATTACGAAAAACGAGAGAGCACGCCCTGTGCAAGGAGAATTGGTGGGGCTAGGAGTGAAAGGCGGGGTGGCCCGGTTGAGAAAATGTAAATTTGGTGTCGTTTATGCTTATAATTAGGAATTCGTTTCGATATAAAATTTACATGAAAGCAAAAAGCCCCAACCAAGCCGAAACAATGACAAATCATAAAGCTCTTTTGAAATGGGTTTCAAAAACGGTGGAGATGTGTGAGCCGGATGCGGTGCACTGGTGCGACGGGTCGCAGGCGGAGGCGGATGGCCTCTTTGCGCAGATGGTGGCAAGCGGTATGTGTATTAAGTTAAACGAGGCAAAGCGCCCAAACAGCTATCTCTTCCGCTCAGATCCCAAAGACGTGGCGCGGGTGGAGTCGCGGACTTTCATTTGTTCACAAAGCCGCGATGCTGCGGGGCCTACGAATAACTGGGAGGATCCTGTGGTCATGCGTCGCAAATTGAAAAAACTATTCAAGGGCTGTATGCGGGGCCGCACGATGTATGTCATTCCCTACAGCATGGGTCCGGTCGGTGGTCCGATTTCGAAGATCGGCGTGGAAATAACAGACTCGCCTTATGTGGTGGTGAACATGCGAATCATGGCGCGAATTGGGCAACCGGTTTTGGATGCCTTGGGGGAGCGCGGATTTTTCATACCGTGCCTGCATTCGGTGGGGCAACCACTGGCGCCCGGTGCGGAGGACGTGCCCTGGCCCTGCGACCCGCCCAACACCCACATCGTGCATTTCCCGGAGGAACGGGCGATTGTTTCTTTTGGTTCGGGCTATGGCGGCAACGCCTTGCTGGGCAAGAAGTGCCTGGCCCTGCGCATCGCCTCGGTTTTGGCGCATGACGAGGGCTGGATGGCGGAGCATATGCTGATCCTCGGGGTAGAGGAACCTTGTGGGCGCAAGACCTATGTGGCAGCGGCTTTTCCGAGTGCCTGCGGTAAGACTAATTTTGCGATGTTGATCCCGCCCAAAGCGATGGAGGGTTACAAGGTCACTTGTGTGGGGGACGACATCGCTTGGCTGAAACCCGGGCCGGACGGTTCCCTGTATGCGATCAATCCCGAGGCAGGTTTCTTTGGGGTCGCTCCAGGTACTTCAGAAAAGACCAATCCCAGTGCGATGACTTCCTGCGCGCGCGATACCATCTTTACGAACGTAGCCTTAACCGATGACGGTGATGTCTGGTGGGAAGGCATGACCGAGGAAGCGCCCGCGCATTTGATCGACTGGCACGGCAATGACTGGACGCCTGGCAGCGAAACCCTCGCGGCGCACCCTAATAGCCGCTTCACTGCTCCGGCGGCAAATTGCCCGGTCATTGATGAGGATTGGGAAAAACCCGAAGGGGTTCGGATCGACGCGATTGCCTTCGGGGGTCGGCGCATGCGGGATGAGCCCATGGTAACACAGGCTTTTAATTGGGGACACGGGGTTTACCTAGCCGCCACGATAGGTTCCGAGATGACGGCGGCGGCGGAGGGTCAGTTAGGGCAGGTGCGCCGCGACCCGATGGCGATGTTGCCGTTTTGTGGTTATAACATGGGGGATTATTTCCGCCATTGGTTCAAGATGCGAAATAATATCAAACACTTACCCGCGATTTTCAAAGTCAACTGGTTCCGTAAGTCGGAGGAGGGCGCCTTCCTCTGGCCCGGCTTCGGGGAAAATATGCGTCCGCTTCGTTGGATTGTAGAACGAGCCAGCGGTCGGGTGGGGGCGGCGGAAACCCCGATTGGTTGGATGCCGCACTATGAGGATATCGACTGGCGCGGGCTTGATTTTACGCGGGCAGACTTTGAAGCACTCATGGAAATTGACCGTCCAACACTGCGGATGCAAACCCTTGCGCACGAGGAGCTTTTTCTGAAGTTGTTTGAACACCTGCCAAAGGAGATGATCTTTGAACGCGAGTTACTGATATCGCGACTCTAAGAACGGGTCGTTCAAAGATGGGGTAGCCTTTGTTTATTTTAGGCGCACCCTGCCTTGACTTGGAGTGAAAGCTCAACTTTTCTCATCCATTCAATTGATCCTATAAAATTGCTATGAAGAAAAAATTGCTCGTCGCAAACCGCAGTGAAATCGCGGTTCGTATTTTCCGCAGTGCTACCGAATTGGCACACCGCACCGTCGCGATTTACGCAAAAGAAGATCGCTTCGGAGTGCACCGTTTTAAAGCTGACGAGTCGTACCTGGTCGGGGAAGGCAAGGGTCCGGTAGCAGCCTACCTCGATATCGATAGCATTATTGATTTGGCTAAGTCCAACGGCGTGGATTGTATCCACCCGGGTTACGGCTTCCTTTCCGAGAACGCCGGATTTGCAAACGCCTGCGAAGCAAATGGGATTTCCTTTGTGGGGCCCAACTCGGATTTGCTGGCGCGCATGGGTGATAAAATTGAAGCCCGCAAGATCGCCGACCAAGCCGAGGTGCCCACGCTTCCCGGTACCGAAGATCCCGTGAAGGATCCCAAGGAAGCTATGAAGATCGCCAAAAAGATTGGCTTTCCGCTCATCATTAAAGCCGCTTTTGGTGGCGGTGGTCGCGGCATGCGCGTGGTGAAGGATCCCAAGGATTTGAAAGCCAGCCTTGAAGAAGCGCAGGGTGAGGCGCAACGCGCTTTCGGCAACGCCTCCGTTTTCCTTGAGCGCTACATCGAGCGCGCCAAACACATCGAGGTGCAAATCCTCGGTGACAAACAGGGTAACTTGGTTCACCTCCACGAGCGCGACTGCTCCGTTCAGCGCCGCCACCAAAAAGTCGTCGAAATTGCACCCTCCATCGGGTTGCCCGACGAAGTCCGCATCGACCTCTGTGATGCCGCTGTGAAAATCGCAAAATCCATCGGTTACTACAGCGCCGGAACTGTGGAATTCCTCTACGACCTCGACACCGACGAATGGTTCTTTATCGAAATGAACCCCCGTATTCAGGTCGAGCACACCGTGACCGAAGTCATTACCGGTATCGACATCGTGCGCAGTCAGATTCTCATCGCAGAGGGTCACAGCCTTCACAGCAAAACCGTCGGCATCCCCAAACAGGATGATATTCCCCGTAATGGCGTTGCCATCCAGGCGCGTATCACCACTGAGGATCCCGAGAAAAACTTTGCCCCCGATTATGGCAAGATTGTGAACTACCGCTCCGCTGCCGGTTTCGGAATCCGCCTCGACGGGGCCATGGGCGACACCGGCGCAGTCATCACCCCTTATTACGATTCACTACTCGTCAAGCTCACCGCCTCCGCGCGCACCTTCGAGCTCGCGATCCAACGCATGGACCGTGCCCTCCGCGAAATGCGCATCCGTGGCGTGAAGACTAATATTCCCTTCATCGAGAATGTCGTGAACCACCCCATCTTTGTTTCCGGGAAAGCGACTACTACCCTGATCGACACCTCCAAGGAACTCTTTGATTTCAAGCGCCGTCGCGACCGCGCCACCAAACTCCTGAACCTCCTCGGCGAAACCATCGTCAACGGCAATGACCAGGTCAAGGGACGCCCTGTGCCTGTGATGGATCTACCTGTGATTGTTCCGGAAGTGGATCACACTAAGAAACTCCCCAAGGGCACCAAGGATTATCTCGTCAAACACGGCCCCGAAAAATTCGCCGAGTGGACTCGTTCACAAAAGAAACTCCTCGTGACCGATACCACCATGCGGGACGCACACCAGTCTTTACTGGCGGCACGCATGCGCAGCTACGACCAACTCATCGTCGCCGATTCCATCGCCCAGCGCGCGAGCGACCTCTTCTCCCTTGAATGCTGGGGGGGTGCCACCTTCGACACCTCCATGCGCTTCCTGCATGAGAATCCCTTCAAACGACTGCAACGCCTCCGCGAGCGCATTCCCAACGTTTGCTTCCAAATGCTCCTGCGCGGCGCCAACGGAGTGGGTTACTCCAATTACCCTGACGACGTCATCCGCGGATTCATCAAACACTCCGCCGAGTCTGGCATGGACATCTTCCGCGTCTTCGACTCACTCAATTATCTGCCAAATCTCAAGGTAGCGATGGAGTCCATTCGCAAGCACACGAACTCGGTTTGTGAAGCCACCATTTGCTACACCGGCGACATTCTCGATACCAAGCGCGACAAATACACCCTCAAATACTACGTTGAGATGGCGCAGGAACTCGAGCGCATGGGCGCCCACATGCTTGCCCTTAAGGATATGTCCGGGCTCTGCACCCCGCACGCAGTCTACAAACTCGTCAAGGCCCTCCGTCAAAAAATCGGCATCCCCGTACACTTCCACACTCACGATTCCTCCGGTATCGCCGGGGCATCTATCATCAAAGCCGCGGAAGCTGGGGTCGATGTCGTCGATCTCGCGGTCTCCTCCCTCTCGGGCTTGACCTCGCAACCGAATCTCAATTCCACCATTAACGCCCTCCGTGGCAACCCCCGCGATACCAAGCTTGACCTCGAGTTCTTCAACGAGCTTTCCATCTACTGGGAAGCCATCCGCCAATTCTACGGCCCCTTCGACACCAGCCCCAAATTCGGCTCCGCAGAGGTCTACACCCACGAAATGCCCGGCGGGCAATACACCAATCTCCGCGAGCAGGCCCGCGCCCTTGGCCTCGGTGCCCGCTGGCCGGAAGTCGTTCGCTACTACCACGAAGTCAATGAACTCCTCGGTGATATCGTTAAGGTGACCCCCTCCTCCAAAGTCGTCGGCGACCTCGCGATGTTCCTCCTTACCAAAGGCGTTGAACCCGCCGACCTTGTCAACCTCGAGCCCGGCACCGCCTTCCCCGAATCGGTCGTCGACATGCTCTCCGGCGGACTCGGCCAACCCAAGGGCGGTTGGCCCAAGGCCGTGCAAAAAGTCGTGCTGGGCGACCGCAAACCTTTCAAGGGCCGCCCCGGTACCCGTGCCGAAAAAGTCGATCTCGAAGCCACCCGCGCCGATTTGAAGAAACGCTTCAAACGCCCCATCAGCGACGATGATCTCTACGCCTACCTCATGTATCCGCAGGTCTATGCCGACCTCGACAAATACGTGAAGGACTACGGCCACGCCCGCGTCTTACCGACCCCCGCCTTCTTCTATGGCCTCAAGCCCGGCGAGGAAATCAACGTGGAAATCCAGCAGGGCAAGAACCTTATCATTAAACTCATTTACGTTTCCGAGCCCAACGAAAGCGGCGAACGCACCCTTACCTTTGAGCTCAACGGCCGCGCCCGCGAATGCGTTATCCTCGACCGCTCCGTCAAGAGCGAGACCCGCAAACGCGCCAAAGCCGACCCCGCCAACAATAAAGAGGTCGGCGCACCCATCCCCGCGATGGTCAGCAGCGTCACTGCCACCGTCGGCCAAAAGGTCAAGGCCAAGGAAAAACTCTGCGTGCTCGAAGCGATGAAGATGCAGACCACCGTTTACGCCCTCACCGACGGCGTGGTGGACGCCATCGAAGTCCAGGCCGGCGACCAGGTCGACAGCAAGGACCTCCTCGTCCGCCTGCGCTAGTTTTTGGAAAAATTACCCATTACCTGTTTTTATTGCTGTTAATTATAAATTAAAAAACTAGGTCTCTTTTTCAATAACTCTAGAAAGTGGCTTAAATTACCATTTGATCCATGAGGGGTAGCTATAGGTGGTGAGAAGTTAATATATTTTTCTAATTGTTCAGCAAAGCAAGATGTATATCGTTTACGTAATTCAGCTGCTTCAGTAGAATTTTCTAATAACTGAGGATTAAAAACTATAATGTCCTTTAGATCCTTATTTGGACCAAGCGCAGCTTTTAGAAAATATTGCATGTACATGTCAGTTTTTGGCATGCTATAGCCCACAAACACAATACGTTTCGCAGATCTTAAAACTTCCATCGCCCTTTTCCAGACTGGACTCAATAGTTTGTCAGTTTGCTTATTGAAAACGGGAGGAACGATAAGTGGCCTGTCAGCTAATTCTACTATTGGATAAGGGTCTTCACTTTTATTTTTACTCATTGGAAAATTTAAAGACCCATGAAGCTTTAGAATCTCTAATTGAGTTTCTAATCCTGATTTTGAAACTCTAGATGACTGGAAGGTACGATAGCCCCAACCATTGCGTCCATAATTATTATTATCCTTAATAGGGTTTTTTATCTCAAAACTAATTGGCTCAATATTAGGAAAATTATAATCAAGATTTAGGTATTCCATCTGCGGTCCACCATACTCTGCATTATACGTGCCCTGAAGAGCATAAAGTAAGGAGCGCTCAAGGACTAAATCATAGTTTAAGGTCACAATAGCTGGTAATTCACTTTTGCAACACATGAAGAGGTTTCTCCAAAATTGAGCATAGTTTTTAGAACCTCTAGCATGATCAGAAGTATTTTTTTCATATCCCGGATGTTGAATGGCGCATGCCAGTTCAATCGTTTTTGCAATGGCTTGATTAAACTGGTTTAAAATTCTTGTTCCGTGCCCTCTTTTTGCCAGCACATCTAAAACAAGCATTGATAGGATATCTTCGATATTTCGGCTGTCGAAGCGCACTCTACCATGATAGCCATCAAGTGTATGGATAATCTTTTTCGCGGCTTCCAGAATTTTAGATTCCTCTACTGTTAGCTCCTTGCTATTAGCTTTACCCGTGAATTCATAATCAAGCATTCGGTCTATGAATTCACTTAGTAGCGGAATGCCAGCGTCCTTTGAGAAACCTGCACCGAAGATAAAACAGTGTTAGGGTTTTTATTTATTGAATTGGCTATATTGCCCATAAATTAAAATTATAAGCCCATAAAACTCATACAAGAAAATTATTTTAGTAGAATCATTTACGCCACTGCGGCGGTTGCTTCGACGGTGTCTTTCTCGACCTTGAGGTTTTCAATGATGAATTCCTGGCGTTGGGGGGTGTTCTTGCCCATGTAGAAGGTGAGGAGATCCTGGGTGGTCATGCCCTTTGGGATGATGACGGGGTCGAGGCGGATGTTTTTACCGATGAAGTG
>CBFHXZ010000043.1:0-13201 GCA_965659965.1 Coraliomargaritaceae bacterium | reverse complement strand
TGGGAATCCTGCACGCATGACTTGGTCTGCGAGTTGTGCGCGGGTGGGAAAGGCTTCGATCGATCCGGCGAGGTAATCGTAGGCACCCTTATCGCCGGTGGCGAGTGCGGCCAGACGGGGCAGGACATACTTGAGATAACAATAGTAAAAGGGGCGAAACCAGCGTTGCGGTTGCGAAAATTCCAGAATGAAAAGGCGTCCTCCCGGGCGGAGGATGCGGTGAATTTCCCGAAGGCCTTTCTGGCGGTCCTCAAAATTGCGCACACCGAAGGAAATGGTGACCGCGTCCACGGAGTCGTCGTCGAGGGGTAGTTGCATGCAGTCGCCAAAGGTGAATTCGAGATCGGCGTATTCGGGTCGTTCCTTTTTCTTCTGACGGGCGGCCTCCAGCATGGGTTCGCAGAAGTCCATTCCGCGGACGGCAACATCCGTGCCGAGGCGGTCGCGCAGCTTGAAGGCGACATCACCACTGCCGGTTGCGAGATCGACCAGGGAGCGCGGAGCGAAGGCCTCGACGCGGTCGGCAAGCACCTTGCGCCAAAAATAATCGACTCCGCCGCTCAGGAAATGATTAGCAAAATCATAACGGTTCGCGATTTTGGCGAACATGCGGTTTACATTTTTACCTTCGGGCATGGATAGAAACTTTTAATTTGTTGGCGTGATGCACGTTTTCGAGTTTGACAGTATTTTCCCACGCTCGAAGTATCGAAAGCACAAGTACTCTAGCAGTCTATCATTTAATTGTTCTCAAGTAATAAGCGTATGTCCAAAAACCTTACCAAGCGCGATATCGTCCTCGATATATATGAGGGTACCAACATCCCACAAAAAGATGTCCGTGAAACCGTGCAACGCACGCTGAATGCGATTGCCCAAGCCTTGGCGGAGGGACGCAATGTGGAACTGAGAAATTTCGGCGTTTTTGAAGTGCAGGTGCGCAAATCCCGCATCGGCCGCAATCCCAACAAACCGGAGACCGACGTCGTCATTCCTACCCGCGCAGTGATCAAATTCAAGGCGGGTAAGGAATTAAAGGAGAAGCTCACGGGTCTGGATATCGATTCTTTAAATGCCAAGGAGAGCTGAAGGTGAGCCGGCACGGATTCCCCGAAGCCAGACTTGAATTACCCTACCTACAGCGAACATGAGCTTTGAGACCCTTCCCGGATTCCGGGCCTTCTATCCAGAAAACGGAGCACGCCGCGCTTTTATCTTTGAGCATTGGCGTACGGCGGCGCAGAGTTTCAACTTTCAGGAATATGATGCTCCGGTGCTGGAACCGTTGGAGCTTTATATCGAGAAGTCCGGTGAGGAAATTGTGGGTCAATTGTTTCACTTTGAGGATCGCGGGGGTCGATCTGTGGCTTTGCGCCCGGAAATGACACCTTCTCTGGCGCGCCTCGTGGGCGCAAAAGCAAACAGCCTCAAGCGCCCGATCAAGTGGTTTAACATCGGTGAGCATTATCGTTATGAACGTCCGCAGAAGGGTCGCCTGCGCGCATTTTATCAATTTAATGCGGATATTTTAGGAGAAGCCGGAGCGGTGGCGGACGCGGAATTAATCGCGCTTTTGGTGCAAACGCTGGAATCGTTTGGCTTGGGCGCGGGTGATTTCAAGGTTCGGTTGAGTGACCGGGATTTATGGCTTTTACTCTTGGCGGCAGAGGGTTTGGACGCTGAGAAATCGGTGGAAGTGCTGGGCATCATTGACAAGATGGAACGGAGTAGTCGCGATAAAACGCTAGAGCAATTGGCGGGTGTACTGGGTGACGGCGCGGAAGCGTTTATGGAAACGGTAGCTTCGGTGGTTGCAATTCGGGACTACGCGAGCCTGGAAAGTTATTTCAAGGCCATGCCTTTAGAGGGGACGCTTTTGGAAACGGTGGAAAGACGTCTGGCGGATTGGCGGGTATTATTGGAGGCGCTGGGGCATTGCGGGGCGGCTGATTTTGTGGAGATTGACCTTGGGATTGTTCGGGGTTTGGCGTACTACACCGGTTTTGTTTTTGAAGCCTTTGAGGCGACGGGAGAGGGACGCGCGCTCGCGGGTGGCGGTCGCTATGATGATCTGGTTGAGAAATTGTGCGGGCAATCGATGCCTGCGGTTGGTTTTGCTATGGGTGACGTAACGCTGGTTGATTTGCTTGAAAAGAAATCCTTGCTGGAGGTAGCGGAACCTGCGCCGGACTTTGTGCTGGTGATTGGTGGGCCCGCAGAACGAGCACAGGCTTTGAAAGATGCCGCGGCGTTACGTGCTGCGGGTTATCGCGTGGAATACCCGCTCAAGGAAGTGGGCTTTGGCAAACAATTCAAGGATGCGAACCAACGAGGGGCACGTTTTGCCATTATTTATGGTTCGGAGGAACTGGAATCGGGTGTCTTAAAGGTACGCGATTTGGAGGCGGGTGAGGAAACGGATTACCCACGGGCAGACCTGGTCGAGTTGGCGGAATCGCTTTTTGGGGAGGGGCAACAATAACCCATGGCTCAGTCCGGGATAGCGGCACTCCTGAAAACGGTGGCAGCGCTACGCGATCCTGAGACGGGTTGCCCATGGGATATTGAACAAGACCACCAGTCGATTACGGATTGCCTGATCGATGAATGCTGTGAATTGCTCCAAACAATTGACCGAGGTGATATGGAACACATGGAAGAGGAACTGGGTGACGTCCTCTTGCAAGTTGTCATGCATGCCCAGATTGCAAAGGAAAACGGCTATTTTGATTTTGATTCGGTGTGCCATGAAATAAACGAGAAGCTGGTGCGACGACATCCGCATGTTTTTGGAGACGGAAAAATCAAGGACAGCGAGGCCTTGCTGGAACAGTGGGAGGCAATCAAGTTGGCAGAGAAGAAGCGCGGTCCGGTAGAGCAGGGACGGTTCAAGGATTTGCCTCGGCAATTACCGGCGCTCATGTTTGCGCAGGATGTGTACAAGCAGATCGTTAAAAAGGAAATGGAGACGGGTGATTTGCTGGATCGGGAATCGATTGCGAGGGAGGTGAAGGAAATGGAACCGGAGGCGATTGGTGCGCGTTTGTTCGAAATCGCGGCTGCCTGCCGGGAACACAAATTAGATCCGGAAACCCTTTTGCGGCGCTACACCCAGAATGTGGTCGATACCCTTGAGAAGGAATAGAGCGGTAACTTGCACACAGCTTTGAAAACGCTTACTTAAAGGAATGCGCACAGCGGAGCAGAAGGCAGGCGAGCAGGTAAATGCGTCAAATTGCGTGGGTGCTGCGGTCGCCTGCGCAGAACTGGAAGCGGGTTTTTCGCGGGCTTGGTTGCGGGTTGGAATTGCGGCGGTTTTTGCGGGGCAAAGTATGGTGCTTTCGCTGGCCTTGAATATGACCCCGCCGGATTTTGGAACGCCGGTTTATTGGGTTTTGCACGGTGGTTTAATCGCTTCAGCTTTGCTGGTCTTACTCTTCCTTGGGGGGAGCTTGATGGCTTCGACGCTCGCGATGCTTCGCACAGGGCGGCTCTCAATTGATGGGCTTTTCATGTTGAGCCTGGGGGGTGCTTTTGTCGGGTCGTTGCTGTCAACGCTGACGGGAGAGGGGGCGATTTTTTACGAAGTGGTCTCGGTCGTGATTATGATTCACGTACTGGGTCGGGTGTTCAGTGAGCGTTCTCTGTCGCGGATGAAAGCCGCCACTGAAAATTTGCGTGAGACCTTTGAGCAGGTGCGGGTTTCGGAGGAGGGCAAGTGGGAAGAAAAATCGGTGGCGTCTGTGCGGGCGGGTGAATTGGTGAAGGTTGAGGCAGGAGAGGCGATTGGGGTGGATGGTTTGATTCTGGAGGGTAGCGGTTATGTGAATGAGTCGGCGCTTTCAGGGGAACCCTTGCCCATCGTTCGACGTACGGGGGACCGGCTTCGCGCCGGGACTTACTCGGTGGACGGGGTTTTTGTGGTCAAAGCCGAGCGGGTACTGGGTGAACGTGAACTGGATCGAATCCTGGCGGCGGTTCGTAAGCGGGAGGGGCGTCCTTCCCTGCTTCAAGCGCAGGCGGATCGTTTGGTGCAATTTTTCTTGCCGCTGGTAGCGGGGGTCAGTTTTGCCACGGCATTGTATTGGGTTTGGGCGGGGGATTGGACGGAAGCAGTCTTTAATGCAATGGCGGTTTTGCTGGTGGCCTGTCCCTGTGCGCTGGGTTTGGCAACCCCGGTGGCGATTTGGCAGGGTTTATACCGCTTGTCGCAAAGTGGATTAGCGAGCCGCGATGGAGCTTTGATGGACACCCTGGCGCTGACTCAACGGATTTTCTTTGATAAGACGGGCACCTTGAGTGAGGCGAGTATGCAGGTGACGGAGTGTTGCCTAATGGATTCATGGAGCGGGCGGCGCGCGGAATTACTGGAGGCGGTGGCAGCACTGGAATCGAAGGCGGGGCATCCGATAGCGCGTTCTTTGGTCCGTTTTTGCGGCGCGAGCGGGGAGGGGATGGCATTAAGTTATTTAAAGTATTATCCCGGTGCGGGTATCGGTGGGCGGGTCAAGGACCTTGAGCTACGCGTAGGGGAGGCAGATTTAGTGCCGGAGGCGGACGGCGAGGCAGGCTTGGCTTTGTTGCGTGAGCGGCGTGGGAAGCGGGTCTTTGTCTTTGTGGGCACGCAACTGGCAGCGATCTTTGTTCTGCGCGAGCGCATGCGCAAAGGGGTCGATTCCGGTTGGTCAGAACTTGCCGCTTTAGGAGTGGCGACTGAAATTTTGACGGGTGACCCGCAGGCGGAGTTGGATTTGCCGAAATCGGTGGTTTTGGAGGCAGGCTTGAGTGCGGAGGAAAAAACCGAACGGGTGATGGCATCGAAAGCGGCTGGGGAGCGGCCTTTGTTTGTTGGAGACGGTATCAATGATTCTGCAGCGATGGTCGAGGCTTCCGCCTCGATTGCGATGGGGAGTGGGGCGGAATTGGCGCGCAGTTCAGCCGGAGCGCTTTTGGTCGGCGACGATATTGCGTGCTTGCCTGAGGCGATTCGTTATGCGCGGGCGGTTCAACAGCGCCTGCGCTCCAATCTAATCTATGCCGCCCTGTACAATACCACAGGGATGACTTTGGCAGCTACGGGAAACCTGCATCCTGTGGCGGCGGCTTGCATTATGTTTGTCTCAAGCGCTTGGGTTCTCAGTCGGGCGAGTCTCCCGCAGGGGTATAAAGTAAATTAATAGTTGGAATTTATTTTGCTTATTATGCGCTTGTAGGCGAACTGGGCATTGCCAAAACGAATTCAAGTTTCTAGTTGTATATAGTATATATACTAATGATTGAGCGTATTCCATTTGCTTATGTAACGTTTGCTCACAAGTATTATTTAACCCACCATGATTCCTCCCTCAGGAGCTTGCCAAATGCGTATTTCCCGAAAAAACAATTGCTATTATTGCCCAGCAGAATTTTATCCATGTTTTCGATGAATCAAGGTCTCCTCAGGAAAGTTTCCACAACTGAATCAGCGACCCTTCCCTGCTTGGATGAAGCGGGTTTCTGCATCAACCCCGCTCGCAAAATCTGAGCCCCAGCCTTTCCAAATAGACGATGGCAAATGTATTTCCAAAATGGGTGAATACCGTTCCGATCAAATTGATCGTTTCGATACTTCTTATAAAGACCGCAGTGGTGCTCGGGGTTACGTATTACTGCACGCCAAAATACACGCGGGTCGGTTATGCCCCGACACAACCGGTGGCCTTCAGTCATGCGCTTCATGCTGGGCAACTGGAAATCGACTGCCGTTATTGCCACACCTACGTGGATCGTTCGGGTCATTCAAATGTACCCACGACGGAAGTGTGTATGAGTTGCCACAGTATGGTGCGGAAGGATGACCCGCAATTGGCGGTCGTGCGCGACAGTTACGAATCAGGGGAACCGGTGCCGTGGGTGCGTATTCACAAAGTCCCCGATTATGTTTATTTCAATCACGCGGTGCACGTGAACCGAGGTATCAGTTGTGTGGAATGCCACGGACGCATCGATGAAATGGAAGTGGTGCATCACGCCAAGCCTTTGAGTATGGGCTTTTGCCTTGAATGTCACCGCAATCCCGAAGATTACATCCGCCCCGTGGAAGAGGTTTACAACCTTGATTGGGAGCGCCCGACGGATGCTGCCAGCCAAGCTGAATTTGAAGGTTTCGTCCACGATTGGAAAGTTAACCCGCCACAAAGCTGCTCCGGCTGTCACCGATAAACGATTTTACGAACTACGATGAACGAATTTGAAAATTCAGGCCCCCGTTATTGGAAAAGCCTCGACGGACTTGCGGAAACCCCAGCCTTCAAAGAATGGGTGGAACGCGAATTCCCCGCCGGTGCTGCCGAGCTGGAAGGTGTCAATCGCCGCCAATTCATGAAAGTGATGGCGGCATCGTTTGGCTTGGCAGGCATGGGCATGGCCGGATGCCGCCGCCCGGTGCACACCATTTTGCCCTACGCAAAACAACCGGAAAATCTCATTCCCGGGGTACCTTCTTACTATGCGAGTTCCATGCCCGGCTTGAGTGGTAATGTTCCGCTCATCGTAGAAACCCATAGCGGACGTCCCACCAAGGTGGAGGGCAACCCAAGCTACACTCCATTCGGTGGTGCCAGCAGCATTCAATCGCAAGCCAGCGTGCTCGATCTCTATGATCCCGACCGCGCCACCAAGAGCATGGCAAAGGGTGGAACGCTCTCTCCGGAAAAAGTACGTGATCTCTTGGAATCAATTCGCAAGGCGCATTCCGCGGACAAGGGCAAGGGTTTGGTCGTTGTGACAGAGCCGGGCACCTCTCCCAGTCGTGCTGCGCTCCTGGAGTCTCTGCAGAAAAATTTCCCCGAAGCGACTGTTGCGGAATACGCGCCACTTATGGAGAACGCATCCCGCGAAGCAGCAGCCTTGGTTTTTGGAAACCCTTTGGATGCCCAGCCGCAGTTCGAACAGGCGGAGCGCGTGCTATCCATTGATGCCGATTTCATCAGCGAAGGGGATGGAAATACCGCTTACGCTCGTGCCTTTACCAAGACCCGCAAGGTCAAAGATCAGAATGAAGCCGCCAAGATGAGCCGTCTTTACGCCGCGGAAAGCCTTTTGACCAATACCGGTTCCATGGCGGATCACCGTTTGCGTTTGAGCAGTTCGGAGATGGGTGCTTTGGCGGCGGCGATTGCAGTTGAGGTGCTCAAAGCGAAGCAGCTCAGCGAGGCCTTGCTCGCGGAACTTGAGGCGGTTGCCTCCAAACTGGAAGTCGACCGCAAATGGGTCGAGGAATGCGCAGCGGACTTGGTTTCGCACAAGGGGCATGCCGTAGTAGTTGCCGGTGCACACCTTCCCAAATCCGTCCATGTTATTGTCCATGCGCTCAATGCCGCATTGCACGCGCCGGTCCATTACTTGCCAGCCGCTTCAACAGGCACCGGCCTGAAAGCCGCAGTTGATCGTTTGAATGCCGGCGGGGTTGAGAACCTCATTCTTCTTGGCGGTAATCCGGTTTACAATGCCCCGGTGGATCTCGACTGGGCATCCGCACAGGCAAAAGCAAAACAAAGCATTTGCCTGAGTGACGAAGCCAACGAAACCACCGCTGCGGCAGATGTTCTGATTGCGCGTTCCCATTATCTTGAATCCTGGGGCGATGGCCGCACCTTTGATGGCACGCTCGTTCCGGTTCAACCCATGATTGAGCCGCTTTTCCCTACCTTCAGCGAATTGGAAGTCTTGGCACGCCTTTCCGGAGCGGAGTCCACGGATCCCTACGTTTTGGTGCAGGCGACCTTCAAAGCTTTGGGCGGTACCGATTTTAATCGTTTCCTTTCGGTCGGCCTGCTAGAAAACAGCGCAGCTAAACCGGTCAAGGTCTCGGCGCAATACGCTTCCGCCGCGAAGGCAATCGCTGCCGATTCGGCGCTGGCTCCAGCATCGCGCCCCAAGGCTTCTGCTTTGGAGGCACGCTTTACCGCGAGCTCGCACACCTATGACGGTCGTTATTCCAATAATGGATGGCTCTTGGAATGCCCCGATCCCATCACGAAGTTGACTTGGGACAATGCCATCTTGATCAGTCCGCGTCTCGCCAAGGAATTGGAAGAACGTGACGGGGTACCGATTTTTCCCAGCAAGAAACCGATGAACAATGACAATGCGTTTTTCGAGGCGGCCAAGGGCACCTTGCAAAACAACAAAGCGGTCTTTAACCGGGGCAAGGAAATGGCTGTGTTGGCGGAATTGACGGTTAATGGGCGCACAATAAAGGCGCCGGTGCACGTGGTGCCGGGACTCGCAAATTACACGATTCAGTTGCCGCTCGGTTTTGGTCGTAAGGTGACGGGTCGCGTGGGGCAGGGCAGTGGTTTTGATTTCTACCGCTTGCGCGAATCCGGTGCCAGCGGTTACGCTCTAAAAGCGGCGCTCAAACTCACGCATGAAACCTATCGTCTCGCCAATACGCAGGAGCATTGGTCGATGGAAGGCCGCGCTATCATTCGAGAGGGCAACGCCGCCGATTACATCAAGAAACCGGATTTCGCTCAAAAGATGGGCGTGGAATCGCATGCGCCCGCGAATTACGGCAAATACAAGGATAAATCCCTGCAGGAAAAATCCCTGAACAATTACCGCGGCAATTCCGCTTACGAGCACCCGAAATTTGACGCGCCCGATCCCAACGTAAAAGTCTGGAAGGGTCACGAGGACAAATACCCCAAACCACAGCAATGGGGGATGTCCATCGATTTGAACAGTTGCACCGGTTGTGCGGCTTGCGTGGTTGCCTGCCAGAGCGAGAACAACATTCCCATCGTCGGTAAAGAGCAAACCCTTCGCGGGCGTGAAATGCACTGGATGCGCATCGATCGTTATTTCTCCGCAGCGGAATACGACCAAACCAGCGTGCCGGAAGAGGTGCAGGTTTCCTTTATGGGAATGCTTTGCCAGCATTGCGAAAATGCTCCCTGTGAGAGCGTTTGCCCCGTCAACGCCACCGTACACGACCGCACCGGCTTAAACGTGATGGCTTACAACCGTTGCGTGGGTACGCGCTATTGCGCGAACAATTGCCCCTACAAAGTGCGCCGCTTTAATTTCTTCGATTGGAACAAGCGCCAGATCGGCGACTTCTACAAAGGCCCCTTCGGTAAGGTCGATGTTCCCGAAGTGGAGAAAATGCAGAAGAACCCGAACGTCACCGTTCGTATGCGCGGCGTTATGGAGAAGTGCACCTTCTGTGTGCAACGGATTGAATCTGCCAAGATTGCGCAAAAACGCGTGGCCGGTGCCTCCGACGACATTCGCGTAAAGGACGGTGCCATCAAGACCGCCTGTGAACAGGTCTGCCCGACTGATGCCATTGTCTTTGGTGATATTTCCGATCCAAACTCTGCAGTCTCGCAAGCAAAGGACAGCGACCGCGATTACTCCGTTCTGGGTTACCTGAACAACCGCCCGCGCACTACCTATTTGGCACGTTTGCGGAATCCCAATAAACGCATGCCCGATTATTACGCGAAACCCTTTGCCTATAAGCAATATGACGAACGCTACGGTCACGGCAGCGTTGCTGGTCACGGCGATTCCCATGGGGCCCACGACGACCACGCACACGATTCAAACGCAGCGGAGACCCACGGCGCGCACTAACTTTAACCACCAAGATCAACGATGGCAACGACTTCACAAGACAGCCCGATGAACCCGACGCAGGCCGCAATCCTTTCAAAGGTGCAGCCCGCGGAATTGGTCGAGCAACCCTTGGTCACCAATAACCGCGATTTCAATTGGGTCACCAATAAGATTTGCCGCATTGTAGAAACCAAGACTCCGACCTGGTGGTGGGTTTGCATGGCGATGGCACTGCTGACCGCTTCCTTTACGGGCATGGGTCTCGCGTACCTCGTCAGTACCGGAGTTGGGGTCTGGGGCCTGGCAAATCCAATCAATTGGGGTTGGGCGATTGTTAACTTCGTTTTCTGGATTGGCATCGGTCACGCGGGAACCCTGATCTCGGCGGTGCTCTGTCTCTTGAAGCAGGGTTGGCGGACATCGATCAACCGGGCAGCCGAGGCCATGACGATTTTCGCGGTCATTTGCGCAGGTATATTCCCGCTCTTCCACGTAGGTCGTATCTGGTTCGCGTGGTGGCTTTTTCCGCTCCCAAACGCCAACGCCATTTGGCCGCAGTTCCGTTCGCCGCTCGAATGGGACGTTTTCGCGGTTTCCACATACGGAACGGTCTCGGTACTCTTCTGGTATATGGGCATGATTCCCGACCTAGGGGTTTTGCGTGACCGGGCGGTACAGCGCCTCAAATCCGGCGTACACGAGGGTTCCAGTTGGCTCGCAAAAGGCATGGATGTTTTCCGTAAATATTTTTACGCTATTTTCGCGATGGGCTGGCGGAATGCCGGTAACCACTGGCGCAATTACGAAATGGCCTACCTCGTTCTGGCGGGTCTTTCCACACCGCTCGTGCTTTCCGTGCACACCATCGTTTCGTTTGACTTCGCGGTTGCCCAGCTCCCCGGTTGGCACACCACTATTTTCCCGCCTTATTTCGTGGCGGGTGCGATTTTCTCCGGTTTCGGCATGGTGCTCACCCTGATGCTGCCCCTGCGCGCAGTCTACGGTCTCCACGACCTGATCACGCAACGGCACATCGACAACATGTGTAAGATTTGCCTCGGTACCGGATCGATTGTGGGCTACGCCTACATCATGGAGTTTTTCATCGCCTGGTATGGCGCGAACCCCTACGAGAGCTTCGCCTTTATCAACCGTGGCTTCGGGCAATATTCATGGGCCTACTACATGATGTTTGGCTGTAATGTTTTCACCCCCCAGCTTTTTTGGTTCAGCGCTGTTCGCCGCAACGCCGCCCTCGTTTGGGTCATGTCCATCTTTATCAACGTCGGTATGTGGTTCGAACGCTTTGTCATTACCGTCACCTCACTGGCAAATGACTTCCTGCCCAGTTCATGGGGATATTACTCACCCACGATTGTCGATATTTTCACCTTCTTTGGTACCTTCGGAGTCTTCAGCGTCCTCTTCCTCTTGTTTGTTCGTTTCCTCCCGCTCATGCCGATCGGGGAGGTCAAATACGTCATGCCACAGGGAGATCCGCACGGTCATACCGATCACGAGAAAGGAGCACAGCACTAATGTCTGCCACACACGCCATCATCGCCAGCTTCCCGGACACGCCGAGCTTCTACCACGCCGCCGAAAAGGTGCGTGACGCCGGTTACAAGAAATGGGACACCTATTCCTCTTTCCCGGTACACGGTATGCCGGAAGCACAGGGCCAACCGCGTTCCAAGGTGCCCATCTTTACCTTCTGCGGCGGACTCACCGGTTTCACCATCGGAATTTCCATCGTCTCCTTCATGAATTATTTCGACTACCCCCTGATTGTGGGTGGCAAGCCCTTTTTTAGTCCGGTCTTTCCCTTTCCGATCATGTATGAACTGACCATTCTGCTCTCCGCCTTCGGCACTCTGGGAGGTATGTTCATCACCAATTTACTGCCGCAACACCACAACGCCCTTTTTGAAAACGACACCTTTCTCGAGGTTGCGGGGGATCGCATGGTCATCGCCATTGAATCCCGAGACCCCAAATTTGACGCACAGGCCACGCGTCAATTCCTGGAATCCATCGGTGGCACCGATATCGAAGAGGTTACTGCTTAGATTTTCGCCATGCGTATATTCCTTCTCATCTTCACCTTTATAATCTTTGCGGTGGTCTCGATTCTCGGGTTCCGCGGATCGCTGAGTAAGAAAACCCCCATCGAGGTCTTCCCCGATATGGACCGTCAGGCGAAATACAAACCGCAGGCGGAAAATAGTTTCTTTGAAGACGGGCGCAATGACCGTCCGTTACCCGCACACACTGTTGCACGCGGCAATTATTTGAACCAACAGGCGGTCTTCAGCGAGGAATTTGCTGACAGTAAATTGGGCGACATGGCCTACAACCTTGGCAAAAATCCCGACGGCAGCTTTGTCAAAAAAGTACCGATTGAAGCGACCAATGAATTGATGAAGATAGGAGAGGAACGCTACTCCATCTTTTGTGCGGCCTGTCACGGCGCTGCCGGTGACGGCAACGGAGTTACCAAGCCCTACGGTGTGCTCGCGGCAACCTACCACGACAAACGCCTGCGCTCGGTCGAGGACGGCTATATTTTTGATGTAATCACCAATGGCAAGGGCCTCATGTACGGCCTCAAGGATCGACTCAACCCTCGTGAACGTTGGGCTGCCATTCTCTACGTTCGCGCGCTCCAACAATCACAAAAAGCCTCGGTTGATGTGCTCAACAGCGCTCAACGCACCGAGTTAGGATTTTAGCATGAATACCGACGGATCAATTGTATACGGCAAAAAGGTCGGCACGATCGCTTTCCTTTTGGGGCTCATTTTCACGGGAATTGCCGGTTACGGATTTTACCAGGGCTGGGAAAGCGGCGATGCCCGTCCCCTGATGAGTTGGTTGATCGGAATCGCGTTTTGGATGTCGATTGCGATCGGCATGCTTTTCGTCACCCAAATCTGGCACGTCTTCCACGCCCGCTGGCCCACCATTCTCCGCCGCCAGTGTGAGCATGGATTCAGCGCCTTCCCCATTCTTTTCGTTCTTTTCATTCCCTTGCTCTTGGTTCCCTTCCTGCACGAGAACCCCGGCTTGCTTTGGAAATGGATGAACGGGGTCAATGAATTGCCCGGCCATGGCACCGTTGGTGAGGATCCCATCTTCACTTGGAAACAACCCTATTTGAATATCACTTTCTTCACCGCCCGCGCGGTGGGCGTTTTTGCCATCTTTATCCTGCTGGCGGGCCTTTTGCGCAAATGGTCCTTCAATACCGATACGACCGGCGATATTAATAATACCCACAAGGCTCGCCGTCTTTCCTCTATCGGGCTCTTCCTCTGTGCAGGTGCGGCCACCATGGGCGCAATCGACTGGTTCAAGTCACTGGAGTACCATTGGTTCTCCACCATGTACGGGGTTTGGTTTTTCGCCGCCTCTATGCGGGCAGCGCTCGCGACCATCCTCATCCTTTCCGTCATCCTAGCGGCGCGGGGTTATTTGCAAGGTATCCTGAAACAGTCCCACCGTTACGACATCGGTTGCATGATGCTCGCCTTCACGGTCTTCTGGGCCTACATTAGCTTCTCGCAGTATTTCCTGGTCTACAACGCCAACATTC
>CBFHXZ010000042.1:0-13403 GCA_965659965.1 Coraliomargaritaceae bacterium | reverse complement strand
CAACCTCACCCTACACGCCCATTTCTACTGCAAAGCTACCGGTGAAGTCATCGATATTGAATTAAACGACCGCATTCTGTCCGAGCTCAAAGCCGCCCTTCCGGAAGGCTACCGCGCTGAGCACATCGACATCGCTTTCAACGGCCAATCCAACTGAACCAAAACATCCCTCTTTAACGCTATCTTTTAACTAATGAACGCACTCGAAATCAAAAACCTCAACGTCTCAATCGAGGGACAACGTATTCTCAAGGACTTCAGCCTCACTATTCCAAAAGGTGAAGTCCACGCCCTCATGGGCCCAAACGGCACGGGCAAGAGCACCCTTGCCAAAGTCATGGCCGGGCACGAAGACTACGAAGTCGAGAGCGGCAGCATCACACTCGACGGTGAAAACATCCTCGGAGAGGAACCCGATGCCATCGCACACGCCGGGCTTTTCCTCGCCTTCCAATACCCCCTCGAAATCCCCGGCGTCAGTATCGCCAATTTCATCCGAGCCGCCCGTGCCGCCCGTCTCCCCGAAGGCGAAAGCATCAACGCCGTTGAGTATTATAAAGAACTCTACGAAAAAATGGATGCCCTCAAGATGGATCGCAAATTCACCGCCCGTTCCCTCAATGACGGTTTCTCCGGCGGCGAAAAGAAACGCTGCGAAATTCTCCAGATGTCCATGCTCGATCCCGCTTACTGCGTCATGGATGAAACCGACTCCGGTCTCGACATCGACGCCCTTAAGACCGTGTCCGAAGGCGTCAACCTAATGCGCGGCCCCAAACGCGGATTTCTCGTTATCACTCACTATCAGCGCCTCCTCGACTATATCGTTCCCGACGTTGTCCATGTCATGTTTGACGGACGCATCGTTCACAGTGGCTCCGCCGAGCTTGCCCAGGAACTCGAAGCCAAAGGCTACGACTGGGTCAAGGAATCCTTCGCCACGACCGCATAACCTCTCAAAGCCGCACCCATCATGAGCAACACTGAAGTCCACGACGACGCCATCAACGTCGATACCGAAAAAGGTAACTTCTCCTACCCGGAGGACTACGCCTACGACGCCGGCACTGGCCTCAGTGAGGACACCATCCGGTATATCTCCGACGTCAAAAAAGAGGACGATTGGGTGCGCGAATTCCGCCTCCGCGCCCTAGAGATTTTCAACAAAAAGGCCATGCCCACCAACTGGGCAACCAAGGATCTCGAAAATATCCATTTCGATAAAATCCGCTACTACCTCTCCAAAGGCCAGCAACCCAGTCGTACCTGGGATGAGGTGCCCGACGACGTCAAGGAAACCTTCGAACGCCTTGGCATTCCTGAACAGGAACGCAAATTCCTCGCCGGTGTGGAAGCCCAATTCGATTCCGAAGCCGCCTATTCCCGTATGAAGGAAGACCTCGAAAAAGAAGGCGTCATCTTTGTCGGATCCACCGAGGGCCTCGAAAAATATCCCGAAATCTTCCGCCCCTACTTCGGCAAGGTCATCCCTTCCACCGATAACAAATTCGCCGCCCTCAACAGCGCGACCTTCTCCGGCGGCAGCTTTATCTACGTCCCCAAGGGCGTGAAACTCAAGCAACCCCTCCAGGCATACTTCCGTATCAACGCCGAAAACTTCGGGCAGTTCGAGCGCACCCTTATCATCGCAGACGAAGATTCCGAGATCACCTACATGGAAGGTTGCACCGCTCCAAAATTTGAAACCGCCACCCTTCACAGTGCGGTCGTCGAATTGGTCGCCCTCAAGAACGCCAAGATTCAATACATCACCGTACAGAACTGGTCGAGCAACGTCTTTAACCTCGTCACCAAACGCGGCATGGCGGACGAGGGCGCAGAGGTCAAATGGATCGACTGCAACATCGGTTCACGCCTCACCATGAAATACCCCGGCGTAGTCCTCAAGGGTCGCGGCGCGCGCGGCGAGGTCCTCTCCATCGCCCTCGCCAACGACGGACAGCATCAGGATACCGGTGCCAAGATGATCCACCTCGCCGACGACACCACCAGCAATATTATTTCAAAATCGATCTCCATCGGTGAAGGACGCTCCACCTACCGCGGACAGGTGCATATGCCCAAGCACCTCAAAAACTGCAAAAACAACACCGAGTGTGACGCCCTCCTTATTAATACCCACAGCCGCACTGACACCTACCCCGCCATCACCACCCGCGGACAAAACAACACCGTGCAACACGAGGCCAGCGTTTCAAAAGTAAGCGCCGAGCAAATCTTCTACATGATGCAACGTGGACTCTCCGAAGGCGAAGCCATGAGCCTCGCCGTCAACGGATTCGTCAACGAACTCCTCAAAGCCTTTCCCATGGAATACTCCGTTGAACTCAAACGCCTCATCGACATGGAAATGGAAGGTTCCGTCGGATAAACCAAGCCTTCCCTACACGCATCCATACACATGAGCACCCTTTCCCAAAATACTATGAACAAACCGGCTACTTCTGCTGCCGAACCCGACTGGCTCGCCGAGCGCCGCGCCGCAGGTCTTGCCCAATTCAAAAACCTGCCCGCCCCCGCTCCCAACGACGAGCTCTGGCGCTTTGCCTCCGTTGGACGTCTCAAAATCGACGACTTTGCCCCGACCGATGCGCCCGAAGCCGCAACTGCCGAGGCACTCCTGCAGCGTTCCAGCCTCGTCAGCGAACGCGCCGGACGCAGCGTCTACGTCGATGACCACTCCATTTGTTTTGAAGGCATCAGTGAGGAACTGAAATCAAAAGGCGTTCTCTACCTGCCCATTGAGGAAGCCATTTTAACGCATCCCGAACTCATGGAACGCTACTTCCTTCAGGAATGCACCGAACTCGGCTCTGCAAAATTCTTCGGACTCCATGCCGCCTCTACCCGCGCGGGATCTGTTCTCTTCGTACCCAAAGGCGTCGAAATTGAAAAACCCCTCGTCAATTACTACTGGACCAGCGCTAAGGGGACTGCGGTTTTTCCACACACCCTCATCATCGCTGAAGACAATGCCAAGGCCTCAGTCGTTGACATTTTCTTCTCCGAGACCGAAGCAAACGAAGCCCTCAACATCGCGGTCTCTAACCTTCATGCCGCCGCCGGAGCACAGGTCTTCCGCAAAGTCGTGCAAGACTGGAACGAACAAACCACCTCTTTCCAGCTCGACACCACCGTTGCCGGACGTGACGCCCGGGTGAAAAACCTTGCCGTCAACATCGGAGCCGAGCGCGCCCGCTACGAAAACCAGACCCGCATCGAAGGCCCCGGCGCGGACGTCAAAATGTATTCCCTCACCGTTGCCGAGGAAAAACAGGAATTTGACCAGCGCACCTTCCAGACGCACAACGCCCCCAACGCCGTCTCCGACCTCCTCTATAAAAACGCCCTCCTCGACAACAGCCGCAGTATCTTCTCCGGACTCATCAAAGTCGCAGAGGGCGCCCAACAAACCGACGCTTACCAAACCAACCGCAACCTCCTACTCGACCCTACCGCCGAAGCCAATGCGCTCCCCGGCCTAGAAATCCTCGCAAACGACGTGCGCTGTTCCCACGGCGCCACCACCGGCAACCTCGATGCCGACGAACTTTTCTACATGATGCAACGCGGCATCCCCCGCCGCACCGCCATGCAGCTCATGGTCTTTGGCTTCTTCGAAGAAGTCATTGAAAAAGTCGACAGCGAGGAACTCGCCGAAAACCTCCGTCAACTCATTCACAAGAAATTTGACGCAAAAATCTCCTAAACTACGCTGGTACCATGTCTGAAGATCAACGCACCCTAACCCGCGAAGTGGAAGCCACACTCATTCCGCAAGGCACACCCATGACCCTTGCCGAAGGGGAATCCGTTACCATCACCCACCGCCTCGGCGGCAACTTCACCGTGATGACGATGAACGGGATGTTCCGCATCAGCGGTGCCAATGCCGATGCCCTCGGAGAAACCGTTGATCCCGCCGCGCAGGCCGCTCAAAATTCCAACGAAGACGTCCCCGTCGAGAAAGAACAACTCTGGGAAGCTCTTAAGAAAGTCTTCGACCCCGAAATCCCCGTTAACATCGTTGATCTCGGATTGGTCTACACCCTTGAACTCGAAGCACACCCCGACGGCGGACAAAAAGTCCGTATGGAAATGACGCTCACCGCGCCCGGTTGTGGCATGGGCCCCGTTATTGCCGACGACGCCAAGACCCACCTCGAAGGTGTCCCGGGCGTCGCCAGTGCAGAAGTCGAAATCGTTTGGGATCCCCCCTGGCACCAGGACATGATCAGCGAGACCGGCAAAATGGTCCTCGGCCTTGTTTAAAAGGCAAACTGGCACCCGCTAATCCATTGACAGGCGCGACGGATTCATTTTCCTGTTCAGTTTTACTGCGCGCATTTCTAACGCCGTCGCAGAAACAAACATCCAACCAGACACCAAAACGTCTCCACTTATGCCTGCTAAAAAAGCAACCAAATCAAAAAAGACTGCCCGCAAAAAGGCAGTAAAATACATCTACGACTTCGGTAAGAAAACCGACGGTAGCTCCAAACTTCGTGAGTTGCTGGGCGGCAAAGGTGCCAATCTCGCCGAGATGGCTCGCATCGGCCTCCCCGTCCCCCCGGGCTTTACTATCAGCACGGATGTTTGCACCTACTTTTACGACAACCGTCGTACCTACCCCAAAACCCTCGCGGCAGAATTAAAAGCCTCCGTCGCCACCATCGAGAAACAACTCGGCAAAAAACTGGGTGCCGCCAAGAATCCCCTCCTCCTCTCGGTTCGTTCCGGTGCCCGTGAGTCCATGCCCGGCATGATGGACACCATCCTCAACCTCGGCCTCAACGACAAGACCGTCAAAGCCCTCGCCGCAGAATCCGGCAACGAAGCCTTCGCCTACGACTGCTATCGCCGCTTCATCCAAATGTATGGCGACGTCGTCATGGGCGTGCAGGCCGTGAACGAAAACGACCACTGCCCCTTTGAAGGTGCCCTCGAAAAACTTCGCAAAGAAGTCGGCGCCGAATTCGATAACCAACTCACCGCTGATGACCTCAAGGAACTCATCAAGCGCTACAAAGCCATCATTAAGAAGCGCACCAACTCCGCCTTCCCGCAAGATGCCTACAAACAACTCTGGGGTTCCGTCAGTGCCGTCTTTAAATCATGGCAAAACGAACGCGCCATCCTTTACCGCCAGAAATACGGCATCCCCGCTGCCTGGGGCACCGCTGTCAACGTCCAGGCCATGGTCTTTGGTAACATGGGCGAAACCTGCGCCACCGGTGTGGCCTTCACCCGTGACCCCGCAAACGGCGAAAAGGTCTTCTACGGTGAATACCTCATCAACGCACAGGGCGAAGACGTGGTGGCCGGTATTCGTACCCCCAATCCCATCGCTCAACTCAAGGACGAAATGCCCAAGGTCTACGACGACCTTGAAAAAGTGCGCGCCAAACTTGAGAAACACTTCCGCGATATGCAGGACTTCGAGTTCACCGTTGAGGATCACAAGCTCTACATGTTGCAGACCCGTAACGGTAAACGCACCGGCCTCGCCGCCGTCCGTATCGCCGTTGAACTCAACAAGGAACGCCTCATCGATCAAAAAACCGCGCTCCAGAAGATCCCCGCCGATTCCATCTCTTCCCTCCTCGTCGCCGTCTTTGACGCTGCCGCCGAGAAAAAAGCCAAGACCCTCACCAGCGGACTCCCCGCCGGCCCGGGTGCCGCCTCCGGTAAAATCTGCTTCACCGCAGACCGAGCCGAAGCTGTCGCCGCCAAGGGCGGTCACGCCGTCCTCTGCCGCGTTGAAACCACTCCCGAAGACTTGCGCGGTATGATCGCAGCTGAAGGTATCCTCACCTCCCGTGGTGGGGTCTCCTCCCACGCTGCCCTCGTTGCCCGTCAAATGAACAAGGTCTGCGTTTGTGGCGCCTCCGAGGTTGTCATCAACTACGGCGCCAAGACCCTCACCGTCGGCAAAACCGTCCTCAAGGAAGGTGACGATATCTCCATCAACGGTACCACCGGCGCAGTTTACGCCGGCGCCGTCGCCACCGCTCCCTCCGAGGTCAACCAAGTCCTCACAGGCAAGCGTAAGGCAAACAAGAGCTACACCTACAAGATGTATGATCAGGTCATGAAATGGGCCGACAAATACCGCAAGCTGGGCGTCCGCACCAATGCCGACTCCCCCGAGCAATCCAAAGCTGCCGTCGCTTACGGCGCCGAGGGTATCGGTCTTTGCCGTACCGAGCATATGTTCTTCGAAGGTGACCGCATCAACTTCATGCGTCAGATGATCCTCGCGACCGACGAAAAAGAACGCCGCGCCGCTCTTCGCAAGCTCCTGCCCTTCCAACGCAAGGACTTCACCGGACTCTTCAAAGCCATGGGTGGTCGTCCCGTCACCGTGCGCCTCCTCGACCCGCCCTTGCACGAGTTCCTCCCCCACGACGAATCCTCCAAGCGCGAACTCGCCAACGCCCTCGGTGTTGACATCGACGTCATCAGCAACCGCGTCCACGCCCTGCATGAGGCCAACCCCATGCTCGGTCACCGCGGTTGCCGCCTCGGCATCTCCTATCCCGAGATCACCGAAATGCAGGCCCGTGCCATCTTCGAGGCTGCCGCCGCTTGCTACAAACTCAAGAAACCCGTCAAGGTCATTCCCGAGGTTATGATTCCACTCGTTGGCTTCGCCGACGAACTCAAGAATCAGGTCGAAGTCGTCCACCGCGTCGCCAAGGAAGTCATGGCTGCCAAAAAGGTTAAATTCAAATACCTTGTCGGCACCATGATCGAAGTCCCCCGTGGCGCGCTCACCGCTGACGAAATCGCCGAGACCGCCGAGTTCTTTAGCTTCGGCACCAACGACCTCACCCAGACCGGACTCGGCATGAGCCGCGACGACGCCGGTTCCTTCCTTGCGAAATACAAGGAACTCGACATCCTCCCACAAAACCCCTTCGCCTCCATTGATGCGAACGGCGTGGGACAACTCGTTGAGATCGGCGTGAAAAAAGGCCAACAGGGCCGCAAAGGCATCAAGCTCGGCATCTGTGGTGAACACGGTGGCGATCCCGCCTCCATTCACTTCTTCCACAACGTCGGGCTCGACTACGTCAGTTGCTCACCGCCCCGTGTCCCAGTCGCTCGTCTCGCCGCCGCTCAGGCAGCCCTTAAATAAAACGAACGCCTCCCCTTTCAAAAGCCCCTCCCTAACCAGAGGGGCTTTTTTGTACCTTCACCAAAAATCCGGTAAGAAGCAGGCGGACCTTCAACGCCCCAATCAGCGTCGATCAGCGTATATCAGCGGTTTCCGGCTACGCCGGACTCGGGTTCCAGGGCCAGCAGCGCTGGCGACCACTAATGGACGCTCATTAACGCTTATCTGTGCCCTTCTCCGCTCGGTGTCCTCGGTTCTGAATGATGGGCTTAGCTGCTATTCACGAAGAAGGCATCGCAACCCTTTTCCGTATGCAGGCGCTCAAGATCGTCAAGTCCCTGTGCCTGCCTTAGGCGGGATTGTCTCACTGCCAGTCCGTCTAATTATTTTAAAAGGGCGCCTTCTCTGGCAAAGACCCACTCAGTAAAATTATATCTTAACGTATTAAAATTACTTTATCTGGTGTTTTCTTATTAATTATTAAATTTAATATTTTCTGCAAAATCGTGCAAGCCTCAAAGCTGCTCCGATTTCAGTTGCGGGAAAAGACGGGTGGCATTTGATAAGGACATTCCCTATGAAACATATCTTCCGATCAATACGAAATGCTTTCCTGACAGGGGTTATTGTGATTTTGCCCCTGAGTGTAACCATTGTGGTGATCAATTTATTACTCGACCGCGTGGGCATGCCCGCGAGTAATTTCTTTTTCTTTTATCTGGATCCCGCCTGGCGCGACATGCCCGTTGTGCAATTTGGCCTTGAGGTGCTCTCCATCCTGGTGGTGCTGCTCTTGATCACCCTCTTCGGTTACGGTTCACGATTGGTGCTCGGTCGAATGATACTCGGTAGTTTTGAGCGCATTCTGGATAGCCTACCGTTCATCAACACCGTCTACCGCACGGTGAAGCAAATCGTCGATACCTTCAGCCGGCAAAAGAAGGCAGTCTTTCAAGAGGTGGTACTGCTGGAGTACCCACGCAAGCAATCTTACGTCCTCGGATTCCTGACCAGCAAAGCCCGCGGGGAGACCCAATCCGTCACGGGAGAGGAAATCGTGAATGTCTTTGTTCCGACCACTCCGAACCCCACGAGCGGTTTCCTGCTCATGATTCCAGAAGGCGACATCAAACGACTGGATATGAGTATTGCCGAAGGCATGAAATTGATCATCTCCGGCGGCGCAGTCGTACCCTCGCACGATAACGGCGAAGCCGTCACCATCAACAACCCGCCGGCCATCGAAGCACCGAAGTGAGTCCACACGCCGCCAGCGTACACGCCCTTGTCCTCGGCCTCGCCCCCTCGGGGGAATCCTATCAAAAGATCACCGCGCTTTCCGCGGACTCAGGTTGCTTCTTTTGCCTGAAACGGTTCTCAAAAAGAAGCCCCCTCAAGAACGCGCCTGATCTTTTTGACACTGCGGAGATCGAACTTGAGACCGCCCGTAACGGGAACACCCGTTTTGTTCGCGATTACCGCACCCTGCACCGCCGCAGCCAACTCGGGGCCTCCTACCGCACCCTTACCTGCGCCGCGGAATTTGCAAAACTGATTGCACGCAACGCTCCCCTGATGGGCGACTACCCCCTACTCTTCAAGCTTTGCGAACAGAGCCTTGACGCATTTGCCGAGCGCCCGCATCCGGAGATCGTTCACCTCAAGAGCCTTTATAAACTCCTACAGGCTGAGGGCTACCCCGTTCGCGAATCCTGGTGGCCCCATCTCACTACCGGTATCAAAGCGCAGGCCACGGAACTGCTCAACCAGCCCACACCCGACGAAGCCAGCGAAGACCAAATAAAAACCGCCCTCGCGCTCACTGAGTCGATTTGCAATTGGCTCCGGCGGGAGACCGATTTCGTCCTACCCTGAATCAGGCCCCGCCTGCTTCGTAACGCGCGATCCATGCGGCGCTCCATGCCTCGTAATCCCCCGCTTCGATATGCGCGCGTGCCTGCGCCATGAGCTCGAGGTAAAAGTGGACATTATGCAAGGAGAGTAAGGTCGATGCCAGGAGTTCCTTTGCCATGATCAAATGGCGCAGATAGGCACGGCTGAAATGGCGACAGGTGTAATTATCAGCCTCCATAATGGGGGCGGCGTCGTTTTTAAAACGCTCGTTCTTTAGATTGATGAGACCGTCGAGGGTAAAGACGTTGGCGTGACGCGCGAGGCGGGTCGGCATGACGCAATCAAACATATCCATGCCCATACCGATCATTTTCAAAAGCTGTGGCGGTGTGCCAACCCCCATAACGTAGCGTGGTTTTTCCACCGGCATAACGGGTGCACAGGTCGCCACTTGCCGCAGCATTTCCTCCTCTGGTTCACCCACACTCACCCCGCCCACCGCATAACCTGGGAAATCCATCGCGGCCAGAGCTTCCGCACAGTCGCGGCGGAGGTCGTCAAAAGTGGAACCTTGAATGATGCCGAAAACGTGGTGCCCGCGTTCCAAGAAACCGTCTGCTCGGGCATGTTCCAGAAATTCCCCTGCCCAACGAATGGTTCGCTGGACCGCCCCTGCACAGGCGTCGCGATCGCAGGGGAACGGTGGGCATTCGTCGAGTACCATGGCAATATCCGTTCCCAGTTCGGCCTGAATACGGTAACAGGATTCCGGCCCGAGAAAGAGCGGTGCCCCATCGAGGTGCGAACGGAACTCGATACCGTCTTCACGCACCTTGCGCAATTGCGAGAGGCTGAAGACTTGAAACCCGCCGCTATCGGTCAGGATGGGCTTGTCCCATCCCATAAATCGGTGCAAACCGCCCATTTCCTGCACGAGCTTGGAACCCGGGCGCAGATTTAAATGATAGGTATTCCCGAGGATAATCTGAGCGCCGGTAGCCTCCACCTGCGAGGGCGTCATGCCCTTGACCGTTGCCTGCGTGCCGACCGGCATAAAAATCGGGGTTTGGATTTCCCCGTGTCGGGTGGATAAGACCCCGCAACGCGCTTCCCCGCATTTTGTCCCTACTTTAAACATACCCCTAGATTTGTAAGATGTCCTGCCCGAGGTCGATCACGGAATCCGTTAAAAACCCACTCTTGCCATACGCACCGCTTACCACCTGTATGGTGGCAGAATGAGTGAAGACATCCCAAGCGAGTTAAAAATAAACGGGGCGGAACTGCGTGTTGGAATAGTGGCGGCACGCTTCAATGAACGCTACGTGGACGCGCTCTTGCAGAACGCATCGCAGACCCTCGCCGAATTCAAGGCTCCCGAACCGGAGCTTATCCGCGTGCCGGGTTCCAATGAATTGCCTTATGCCGCCAACTTGCTGGCCCGTTCCGGTCAGTTTGATGTTATTATCACGCTTGGACTCGTGCTGGCAGGCGAAACTCAACACCACAATCACATTGCCGACAGCACCGCTACCGCCCTTCACCAGGTCTCGATCGAAACAGGGGTTCCCGTCATCAATGGAATCATCGTAGTGGAAAATGCCGAACAAGCAGACTTGCGTTGCCAGGGTTCCATGAACCGCGGTCGTGAATTTGCCAAAGCCGCCCTTGAAATGGGCCTCATTAAATCTCAATGGAAAACTCCGAACCAAGCATAAACAAGCGCTCCCAGCGCCGTGAAAATCGTATCGCCACAATTCAATTCCTCTACCAATGGGAACTCAACAAACCTGAGGAATTGAACGACGGCATTGCCACCTTCCTGGAAGGCCTTGAGCATGACCGCAACTTCTACGCCTTCGCCGAGGAACTCATCCACGGTACCATTCAGGCAATCGAAGTGCTGGATAAGGAAATAGTCGAGCTCGCGGATAACTGGGAATTCAAACGCATCGCCAAAGTAGACCTGGCAATCCTGCGCCTCGCCATTCATGAACTGCTCCACCGCAGCGATATTCCGCCCATCGTGAGCATCAATGAAGCCATCGACCTCAGTAAGGATTTTTCCACCCCGGATTCCAAACGCTTCATTAACGGTGTGCTGGACCGCATGAAAAACAAAATCGACCGCCCCTTGCGGGAAGCAGCCGAATAGACTTCCGCCATGCTCAGCCGTTTCAAAAAATTCAGGGAAGGGTTTAAGAAGCATACCCCCACCTTTCATAAGGCTTTTGAGCGCGTCTTTGCCGGCGCCCAGATGGACGCCGGGTCTTTGGAGGCACTCGAAGAACTCCTGTATACTGCCGACTTCGGCGTTGAGACCGTTGAGGAAATAATGGAAGCCATTCAAGAAGCCTATAAATCTGACAAGGAGCTGCGCAGCGAATCCGCCGCCCAAATAGGAGCGACCGTTCTGGCGCGCGTACTTGAGGGCGCGGAGGCATCCGTTAACATCGGTGCGCACCAACCGGAAGTTATCGCACTCGTCGGCGTCAATGGTTCGGGCAAGACCACCACCGCCGCGAAATTGGGCTATCGCTTCAAAGAAGAGGGGCATCCACCTTTACTGGGAGCCTGCGACACCTTCCGCGCTGCCGCCAATGAACAAATCAAGCATTGGTCGGAAACGCTGGAAATTGAACTGGTGGCCAGCCAACACGGGGCAGATGCCTCAGCCGTGGCCTTCGACGCCTACGCCGCCGCACGAAGCCGCGCCCGCAATCCCCTGATCCTCGACACCGCGGGACGCCTCCACACCAAGGGTAACCTCATGAAAGAGTTGGAGAAATTCAACCGCGTGATTCAAAAGCAGGATCCGGATGCGCCGCACCACAGTTGGCTTGTGGTGGATGGAAGTTTGGGAACCAATTCCATTGAACAGGCACGGGTCTTTAACGAGAGCTTTCCGCTCACGGGGCTGATCATCACGAAACTGGACGGCACCAGCCGTGGCGGCGCGCTGGTCGGCATCTATCGCGCACTAAGACTCCCTATTTATTTTGTTGGGCTTGGCGAACAGCCCGATGACCTTCAACCTTTCTCCATTGCAAACTACACACAGGCCATCTTCGGCCTCGATCAACCTGCCGCCAGCCATGAATAGTCCTTTGAACCTTGCCCTCGGCGATCGCGCCTACCCCATACATTTTACCGATAGCCAAGCTGCCCTTCAAACGAGCGTTGCTGAATTGCGCGCCGCCAGAAGTGTCATCCGAGTCTTGACGGATGCAAACCTACAGGCGCAGCAAAGTCAGTACCTTGAAGCGGCAGGCTTTCATCCGGAAGAAGTTATTCACCTGCCTGCAGGTGAAACCACCAAATCCACCGAAGCCTATGTTGAAGCCCTCAGTTTGCTCGCTCAGGATAATCTCAATCGGGATAGTGTACTCTTTGCATTTGGGGGTGGCGTGATGGGCGACCTCGCGGGTTTTGTTGCCGCCAGCTACCTACGCGGAATCGATTTTTATCAAATCCCCACTAGCCTACTCGCAATGGTGGACAGTTCCGTGGGCGGAAAGACCGGCATCAACCTACCCGAGGGAAAGAATCTGGTGGGAGCGTTCTGGCAACCGAAGGCGGTCTATATCGACACCGGCCTCCTGCAAAGCCTGCCTGAGCGGGAATTCGCCGCTGGAATGGCGGAGGTCATCAAATATGGTCTACTGGCCGACCGCGCCCTCTTTGAAGAATTGGAATCGCTGGGCACATTGAATGCCGAATCCGCAGACCTGCCTGCTATCATCCGTCGTTGTTGCGAGCTGAAGGCTCAAATTGTCGTGGACGATGAAACGGAAACCGCGGCGAGCGGAGGTCGCGCCTTGCTGAACCTTGGCCACACCTTTGCCCATGCCATTGAAAACGCCGCCGGTTACGGCGATTACCTCCACGGGGAAGCGGTGGCGATTGGCTTGGTTTTGGCAACGCAACTCTCTGTGGAATTGGGTCAGCTTGAAGCGGCCTGGGTCGAACGTGTGAGTGGATTACTGGAAAGCAACGCCCTCCCTGTTCGTTTAAAGTCCCCGTTAGGAATCAGCGACCTGATGGCTGCAATGCAACGAGACAAGAAGAACCGCAGCGGAGCCTTGCGTTTTGTAACGCTGGAGGCCGCAGGACAAGCGGTCACGACCGACGGGGTCGAAACCGCTGTCATTGAAGCCCTGTGGCAAAGCGTCGGTGCCGCCTGATTTCGGGTTATTCGTCTTCTTCGAGGCGCACCCCGACATAGCCGAAGTTGCCGCGATACCAAATATAGAAACGGTTGATGCCGATTCTAAGATTATCCCTGAAATCGTCGATGGTACGAACCGGGACACGATTTGCCTGAACAATGACCACGCCGGGACGTAGGACATCGGAAAACGCGGATTCCGCACTCAAGGACTTCACGTAAACGCCAGTCACACGGTCC
>CBFHXZ010000041.1:10621-13421 GCA_965659965.1 Coraliomargaritaceae bacterium | reverse complement strand
CAGAGTCGGGAAAAGATCCACCAACGAAACAGGTTGCTGCACCATTACTTTTTCTTTCGTGACCCCCGGTGCGCGGATGATGAGCGGAACGCGGGTACTTTCTTCCCAAAGTGTGTTTTTATAAACAACGTCCTTAGGTCCATTGCCCCATCCGTGGTCGCTGGTAAAAACAATTATGGTGTCATTGATGAGCCCTGTTTTCTCCAAAGTTTCCAAGATACCTCCAATGTGCTCGTCAACCGAAGCGACGCAAGCGAGGTAGGCTTGTACAAAATGTTTGAGCGCCAACTCACGGTCACCGCCATAGGAAGCAACCAGACTTTTATAAATCCTGCGTCCCCGGTCATTGCCTCCGCGCGATTGAAGCAAAAAGGTATCGTCCGCGTCGTTTTCAAGGTTTACCGGCAGGTCGAGACTTTCGATGGGATAGCGATCGAAGAAATGTTGGGGAACAATCAGAGGGGTGTGTGGGCGCATAAAACCCACCGCCATAAAGAAGGGTTGTTCGCGCTTTGCGGATGCAAGTTCACCGAGTCGTTGGTTGGCCCATTGGGCATTGCTTTCATCGGCGGTAAAGCCGCGCTCTGCTTCACTGGTGAATTCAATATCGTAGGTGTTTTTCCAATTCCCGCTGCGCCAGCGGTATTGTTTGCCATCGCCAAAATCACGCCCCTCCAACTTAATAAAGGGACCAAAGGAACCGTCGATTTTGCCAAAATCATCCCGCAACGGCGATGGGGTCATCGGATGCGGAACGTCCTCTTCTCCGTTAAAGGCGAAAGGACCATAGTCGGATTCGGATTTAAACTCGTCCCACTGGTCAGGTACGTGGTTGTGCATGACCTTCCCCGTCCCAAGGGTGTAGTAACCGTTGCGCTTGAAGTGTCCGGAAATAGTGCTCGAATTTGCAAGGATTTCGTTTTTCTGCCAGTGGCTCATTCCAAAATTATTGGAGGTGTGCGGGTAGATGCCAGTTAGGAAACTCGACCGCGAGGGTGCACAAATCGGGATAGTGCAATGCGCCTGCTTGAATGACACCGAACGATCCATGAGTCGCTCAATGTTCGGAGTTACGGACTGTGGATGACCGCCATAACCCGAGAGGTCCGTATTTAAGTCATCGCAAACAATCAGGAGAACGTTCGGACGTTCACCGGCATGGAGTAGTGCACCCCCAAGAAGGAACAATAAACTAATAAAATGGAATTTTGAATTTCTCATAAAAATGCTTCTGCTTTATCGACGCAGGTCGTCTACAAGCAGGTAAATGGGTGAAGGCGTCACGGGTATGGAAACTTTTCCAGACTGTGATGCAAAGGTGATAAGGTTGTTGTAAAGATCCCGCGCCTCAAGCGCTTGAGTGCTTCGAACGGTGTAAGTCTGCTCACCGGACTCACTCCAAAGTATGACAAAGCTCCGGCCGGAGCCTTCAAACCGCGTCTGCCAAATACCCGGCGCAATTTCTTCCTGCCCGAGACAGTCCACCCCTTGGATGAGATCGCACGCAGTCGCCGCCGCGATAAAACCGGACTCCACGCTTCGTCCACCAGGACCGACCCAGCCCTGCAACCAACGGTCAAGCAAGTTGCCCTCCAGCAAGGTGAAATAGAAAGCTTTCGACACCCCGTTGGCAAATGCGGTCGAGACAGCCTGAATCCAAGCGGCAGCACTTTCCTCTTCATCGAGAATCTCACGTGCTACAAATGGATTCTTGAACGGCACAAAAGGTTTGGCGTCATGCGCATAACCAAAGTACCCGAACTCAGTCGCCCACAGAGGCGGCACCGTCCCAAACTCTGAGATGACCTCAACAATGCCTCGCACGACCTCGCGAAAATCTCCCCGGGCCGGATGGCGTCGTCCTTCAGTGTAGGGGTGGTAGGAAATGGCGTCAAAGGGGCGCAGACCGGAATAACCGAGCAGCTCATGTAGAAATTTATTGTAGGTCTCCGCTGGAGTTGCGAGCCCCAGACCCACAACTTCGATCTCCGGCGAATGCGCTTTTATCAAATCATAGGCGCGGGTGGTGAAGTCCGACATTTCCTCAATGGTACCACGATAAAAGAGCGGGATATCCGGCTCGTTCCAAGTTTCGATGGCGTAGATGCGCCCATCTGCCATATCGAGTAAACGATTCAAGTAATCATCAAAATGTGCGTTGGCAGATTCCTTGTGGGTGTAAGCGCGGGCGGCGGATGAACCCTTGGGCGCACGAGACGCCCATTTTGGCATTCCAGGCCCCAATACCGGTAGCGGCGTGACCCCAAAGCTCGCCTGATAATCCAACAATGCATCGAGCTTCTCGGCCTGTGCGACATTCCAAACACCCGGTTGCCGCATGAGACTGCCCAAACCGCAATCAAAGGTGAAACGCGACCATCCAATACCGATGCGTTCCAGCGCCCAGAATTCGCGCAGATCAGTGATATTGACTCCAAAGCGATTATCCGGATTGGCAGCGTTTGCCCCACGTTCGCGCAAGACTGCTAAAGAGAGCTGGTGGCTGTCCTGCAAACTATCCGGCGCACTTCCGGTTTCAACCTGCACACGATACATTCCCTGTTCGCTTTGAACCGGAAGTTTCCAGTCCAACGTAAGATTATTTTTCGTATCGATAGTACCGAGCGAACGCAGTTCTTCAAAGAGCACCCTTCCCTTCCGATCACGCAGGGTAAGCTTCGCAAATGCAGGCAAAGGGCGATCACTATTATTGCGAAGCGTTGTGTTCAAATCAAACGGCTCACCCGGAGCGTAGAGACGTCGGTAGCGCAGCGTATCACTGTGCGCTTCCAGGGTTTTC
>CBFHXZ010000041.1:0-10611 GCA_965659965.1 Coraliomargaritaceae bacterium | reverse complement strand
GGGTTTTCGCGGCTACGTAGTCACGGGACTGCGGACCCGCGTCACGAACGGAAACGGCATCGACCCATACCTCTGTGGCTTCGTCCGTCGCGGGGATGGCCACCGCAATAGCATAAGCCCCTTTTGCCGCAAGGGGAAGGCGCGCTTCGAAGGTACAACGTTGCCAATCCGTCCCGAGGGTAAAGCGCTTCTCAATCAAATTACTCCCGCGATTTGGCACCAGCGCAGTGGGTACAAAACGCAACTGTAACTTTACCCGCTGCCCCGGCTTGGAGGCCTTCAAATCAGCGGCGATGGTCAGGTTCTCAAGCGGACGTGCCTCGAAATAATCCGAGGCAACCGTAGCGTGTTTTTTGGTAGCCTCGTAAGGCGCGACCTGCGGTACCAAGCTTACCTTCAATGAAAGCCCGCCCTCGCTGGCAGTGCTGGCATCGAGCGCCCACTCCGAACTTACGTCATACTTGTGAAAAATAATCCCCCATTCTTCGCGTCCCAATTCAAAACTGCCATTCAGCAAGCGGTTGCGTCGGGATTCATGCGCATCCGTATCGGTTCTTTCCGGCGAAGTCGGCAGTGACATGCGGTGATGAATCCTTTCACCGTCAACGCTGTAGAGATTGAGCCAAAAAGAGCGGTGCTCCTTCCAATCCACCGCGCAAAGCAACTCGACTTCCAAATTCGATTCCGCATGTAAGGTAAATCCAAGATCAGAGCCCGCCAGTGAACGAAAAGACTTCAAGGGCTGGCGCGCCACGATCACCTGACGGCGCTCTTTAGTCACATCAGCCAAGCTGCCATATTCAATCTGCCGGCCGTTGACCTCAAAGGCTTTACCAGCATAGGTATCGATTGGGAGATTCAGGCTTTGACGTTGTGCGCGAAACCCCGGAGTGGTAAATTCAATTTCGGTCCGCAAACTGCGCGAGCCCTGCAACTGGGTTGCATAGCGATAACGACCTGCCGCTGCGCCTATTTTAACCGGCTCATCAAAGAAAAAACCATCCGCCAAGCTTTGCTGCTGCATCTCCCAGGGCAGGAGATTGGCATGGGTTCCGCCCTTCAGGCGCTCAATATGGAATAAACTGTTCTCAATGAGAAGACCGTGTTTCGCCACAAGATACATAAGGGTACCATCTGGCTTTGCCTGGTAGTGCATATCCAGCCAGCGAATCGAGGCATCGTGGTGAACTGAGGGCGCACCTGCCTGGCTCATTTCGAAGGGAGCGAGTTCCGCGGCGAGCAGTTGGCCACCTGGCAAGGCTGTCAGCACACAACCAAGTACTGTCAATAATGTAAAAACAGAACTGTTTAAGGGGGATTTGAATGCAACAAATGGAGACATGCAGGAATAGGTTTTAGATCGAGACATTATCAAATATGTTATGTATGCGGTATTCAAGACCTTCAATGTTCGCCCAAAGGTAAGATTCATTCGCAGTTCGCTACGTCGAAAAGATCATCTGAATAACTTATTTGTTCGAGCAGTAAGGTGTTATTTCCAGTAATGCTACAACTTATAGTCCTGATTTATGTCGCGTCTCAAGTAATTCCCTATGAGATAGGGTGCATTATGCTGAATCTTTGTCGTTTTAATTTTTTAAATTAATTCAGAGAATTCAGCTAATCGCCGGTTTCGTCATCAAGACGGGATCCAAAAACCACGAAGTCTGGTTATCCGACCATTTTAATACTACGGTTTCCTTGGACTGGCGCGGAAAGTTATTCGGCAAGGGCCGCAGTGCTCCCACCTTCAATTTCCACTTCGCAGTCGATAACCTTTTAAACGCTGTGGATCTGGTAGCCAGGGGTCGCAACGCCGCCTTTGCCGAGAGCCGTACCTTTTCCCTGCGTGCCAGCGTCAATTTTTAAATGACAGCTCGCAGGTGTTTGCATGCGCAAGCGTTCGTAAGGCGGTCCAATAATCGCCCCCAAAAGACATTATATACAGTTTGAATAATGCTTTTATTCGCGGTAAAGTATATTTTTATACAAGATGCATTTGTCTTTTGATCTCTACCCCAGTTACTTGCGTTCGTTCGGCGTAGCGCCGCTCGACGGCGTGGCATCGCGTCAGCATTATGCCATGCATGCGATGCGGAATTACGCATACCGCACTGAAAACGGTACTCGGAAGGGTCCTTTTCCGCAGGTGCGTCCAGAGGGAAGCTTAGAGCTGGAATGCCTGAAAGCATCCGCTACGACCTCGCTGCGTTCCATGGAAGTCACACATGTGCGCTCCTGGTCAACATGGACCGGACAAAAACATTCCTCGAAGCAAACCATTAGCGCAAAGATTGATTACGCCTCCAATGCGAGCGGCAGTCCGGGTAAATGGGAACTGCGTTATCAATCCGACCCCATCCTCCCCGTTAAATCCTATCGTTATTCAAAGATCGGCCCCATGCGGCAAACCGGCCACCGCTCAGGCAATGCCATTACCATCAGCACCACTGACAGCGGGCAGGATCGCAGGTATCAAGCCCAGCATCCCACCACGTGCCTCTACACCTTGATCGAGCGACTACAGGCGGGCGCGGTCAAGCCCAGCCCGGTTGATTATTTTGATGACCTCACGATGTTTCGCCCCGGCCTTGAAATAACGCCGCTACCGGATCAACGCATGGAAATCGAGGGAAGTATGGAAGACCTGCATGGCTTCGCACTCGTAGGTCCCGCCCTACTCCCGCTTTATTTTTGGCAAAATTCAAACAACCACGTGTTGGCGATTATCGGGCGCAACGTGGCGTACACCCTTACGGAGATCGAACGCAAATGAGCACGCCATCCACAAGCCCATCCAGTGCCTTCACCCGCCGTGACTTCCTGAAGTCCGGAAGTGCGCTTTCCCTCGCGGCGTTTTTCAATACCGCCACCGCCGCACCGCAAGGGAATCTACGCGCTGCCAAAGATGCGCCCAATTTGCTCTTTCTGAATCTCGACCAACTGAGCCATATGGCGCTCAGTTGCCACGGGAATCCTTACTTAAACACGCCCAATATCGACCGTCTGGCTGCGCGCAGTGTCGATTTCTCAAAAAGCTACACCCCCGACCCCATCTGCTGCCCCGCCCGAGCGAGTTGGTGCACGGGGCGGTTCCCCAGCGAGAACAATGTCGTTGCTAACAACCGTAAGTTGCGCGACGATCTCCCGGACTACGGTCAATGGCTTGGAGAAAACGGCTATCAAACCGTGCACATCGGAAAGTGGCATGTGCCTGGCCGACCGCTGCATCAATCCTTTCAATTGGTGCCGCACAACTCACATCCGCAAGGCGAATACAGCGATAACCTGATCGCCCTTTCATTCGAAGCCTTCCTCGCAAACCGTGACCGCGAGCGCCCCTTCTTTGCGCAAATCGGATTGATGAATCCACACGATTGCGGCAATGCTCCCCGCACTTCGAAACATCGCTTCCCCTTCGAGCATTTGCGCGACCAGTTGCCACCCTACCCGCCCAACTTTGACTTTGACCGGCGCGAACCCGAACAACTCAAAAGCATGCACAACGGGCTCATGAAATTTACGGAAAAGTGGACCGAAGAAAACTGGGGCCATCAGGCTTGGCTTTACTACCGCATGGTTGAAATGGTTGACGTCAATGTCGGCTATATTCTCGACACCCTCGAGCAATCGCCCGACCACGCCAACACCGTCATTATTTTTACTTCCGATCATGGCGACGCCAATGGTTACCACCGCATGCTCTTTAAGGATAACTTCTATGAGACTTCTGTACGGGTACCGACGATGGTTTGTTACCCCGGTCACGCGCTGGAAGGTGTCGAGGACACAAAGCATCTCGTCTCCGGATTGGATTTCTTCCCGACCTTCTGTGACTACGCCGGCATCGCCCCGCCTAGCGGTTTACGGGGCCGTAGCCTGAAACCCCTGGTCGACGGAAAGGCCACCCAATGGCGCCGCTACCTTCACGCCCAAAGCAAGGCCAGCGGTCGCATGGTGGTGGATGAACGCTTCAAATTCGTTCGCTATTACGGATCAAAAACGACCCAGCTGTTTGACCTGACAAACGACCCCTACGAGACCCGCAACCTCGCCTTTGAACCTGAGTATGCATCGGACTGCAAACGCCTCGCGAACGAGATCGACCGACACGAAGCAACTCTGGATAACGTTGAGCTCCCATCCTCACTGAGCAAACGAACCTAACCCCCGTAACTCATGGCTATTGATCTACCCGAGGGCGTTTATTCAGGATTCAGCATTTATGGTGATGATATTTTTGTGCCGGGCGTGAACTCACTTGGAGAGCACTGGTCCTCGCCACGCTTGAAGGAGGGAGCAAAGAAACTACGCAACTACACCTTCCTTTTGCAACTCGAGGGCGAATGCAGTTTTCATATCAACGGCAAGCGCGAGGAACTTTCCAACGGCAACCTGCTCCTCATTTCCAGCGGCAATACCATGGAACGCCTAGAGCAGCGCTTCTCCTACAACCATTGCTTGTGGATAGGCTTCTCCATGCGACGGGCGCTTCAGGACGAACATGAATTACTAAAAGAGTGGAAAGACTTCACCTATGCCAAACAACCTTTCCTCCCGAAGCACAAATCCCTTGTTAAGACCATCGTCAACGAGCATGCCTCCCCCGGTCGCTTCAGCGAAGAAATCGCCCGCAACGCCTTCCGCTCATTCATATACGCAATACAAGATCTCGTTCACGGTACCGCAAGCGAGTCAGCGCTTCCTACAAGCCTCACTCAAAACCCCACTGTCCTGCTTGCCATTGATCTCTTTGAGCGCGAATACGGTGAAGCCTGGGACCTCAAAAAACTTTCTGACCGCCTTGCGGTCTCCGAGAGTAAGCTCACCAAAGCCTTCCGAACGACCACGGGAGAAAGCCCCATGGCTAGCCTTTGGAAGATACGCCTTATTAAAGGCTACGAATTGTTGGTGACCTCATCCATGAATATCACCCAAATCGCCATGATGGTCGGTTTCCAGAGCAGTCAAAGCTTTGCAACCGCCTTCAAGCGTTCCTTTAAAGCCACCCCACGCGACGTCAAAAACGGAACCGTCCAACAAGTTGAACCCCGAGAATTCCTACAGGAAAATAACACTTAACTCACAATGCACTTATACCGACTCGTCCTTCGCTTCATTACATGCTTCGCGCTCACCTCACTGGGTGCAGCGGACCGCCCGAATCTCATAATCGTTCTCACGGACGACCAGGGCTACCACGATGTTGGCTTCAACGGCTGCACCGACATCCCCACTCCGCACCTTGATCGCCTCGCGGCCGACGGGGTGAAATTCACCGACGGCTACGTCTCCTTCCCCGTCTGTGGTCCCAGTCGCGCGGGGCTACTCACCGGACGTTATCAAGACCGCTTCGGCTTCACCACCAATCCGTCCATCGACCCCGGCAATCCCCAATCCGGTCTGCCGCTGGAAGAAGAGACCATTGCACAGGTTTTGCGCAAGGTTGGTTACAAAAGCGCCATCATTGGTAAGTGGCACATGGGAACGCACCCGAATTTCCATCCCCACCAGCGCGGTTTTGATCATTTCTTCGGCTTCCTTGCGGGTGGTTTAAATTATTTCCCGCAAATGCTCACCCTCAACGATCTCACTGAGGTTGAACGCAAATGGCATTGGTACAGCATGAAGGTGGAGCGTGACGGTGAAACCATTGAAATCGACGAATACCTAACCGATGCACTCACCGATGCCGCCACCGCCTATATCGACCAGCAGGCCAGCGCAAAGAATCCATTCCTGCTTTACCTCGCCTACAACGCACCCCACGCGCCTTTGCAGGCAACCGAAAAATACCTCGACCGCTTTACGCATATTCAGGACGAAAAACGCCGCACCTACGCTGCCATGGTCAGCTCGGTCGATGATGGCGTGGGGCGCGTTATGGAATCACTGCGTCGCAATGGAATCGAAGAGAAGACCATTGTGGTCTTTCTTTCTGACAATGGCGGTTCCAATAAAAACGCTTCCAACAACAACCCCCTGAAGGGCTGGAAATCGGATCTCTTTGAAGGCGGAATTCGCGTGCCCTTTGCGATGCAATGGAAGGGAACGATTCCTGCCGGGCAAGTCTATCGCGAGCCTATCATCTCCCTGGATATTTTTGGTACGATTGCCGCCATTACAGGGGTTGAAATCGCACAGGAACGTCCCCTCGACGGCGTTAATCTGCTGCCGTACCTAACGGGTGAATCAGACGGCTCACCGCACGATGTCCTCTTCTGGCGCAAGTGGGAACAAAACGCCATGGCAATCCGGAAAGGCTCTACAAAGCTGGTTGCCAAGGCAAACCGCCAAAATGGCAACTTTGCCCGCTACGACTTGAGCGAGGACATCGCCGAGACAACCAACCTGCGCTGGAAAGTTTCCGGCATAGAGAACCAGTCATTGCTGGACACTTGGGAAGCGTGGAATGCCCAACTCAAGGATCGCGTCTTCCCCACCCTTGGCAACGACAACTGGTGGGAACGTTAATCCACAAATATTTAAATCTTAAACCCAAAACAATAAAACCATGCAAAAAATAATCAAAATCTCCATCCTCATGCTGAGCGCAGTCTTCCTGAATAGCGCTCATGCCGAAACGCAAAAAAAGCAAATCAACGCTACGGGTATCATTGCCAAGGCAGGGCAAGGCCTGACTTTCAAGACAACCGAGGGCGAAACCTACTACATCTGGACTAAAACAATCATTGAAAAGCTCAAAGGACAGGTGGGCAAAAAAGTAAAAATCAGCGCGGTTGCCAATGCCACCAAAGACGGCAAGCGCCACCACCTTGTTTGGATGCGGAAGTTTGAACCGGTAAAAGAAGCCGCTTCAAAATAAAATTTATACAAGCCCTCCACCACGGAGGGCTTTTTTTATGCGCAACCCAAAAAGGCGTATCAATTCGCCTCAGCTTTTACTCGGATGAATTGCACGTTGGCACCCGCTGAAACCATGTTTTTAACCTTATCAAAGTCACTATCGTAACTCTCGGTCACGGGTAATTCAGTCGCACCACCAGTCGTCCAAGCCCCGTTCAAATCACTACTGGTTTCAACGTTATAGCTGAGGTTGCTCTCTTTTCGGCGGGGATAGGTAAAGGTGAAGTTAGCACCATCGCGCTCAAAGACAATCGCGTGGGTTGCCGATTGGTCACTCTGTGGGTCTCCGCCGAGCGCATACTCCTCGCTGTTGGAAAATCCGTCGTCGTCATTGTCATAAGCCAACGCAATACGATTGATGCCCCGGCTGGTTGCCCATTGATTGAAACTGTCGGGTAAATAGGCATCGAATACGCAATCGTCCAAATAGGTACGCTGTTTGATATTAGTATTTCTTACGATGCGGATCTGTAGATACTCCTCGGCATATGCCGACAAAGTGCTTGCATCCAAAGTCCCGGAGAACTGTTCCCAAGTATTGGCCGCGGTATTTTTTGCCGCGTCTACGAGAGTGGCACGGTTAACATAGGTTCCATTCGCGCTAGGGCTGGTCCAAAGCTCAATCGTAATGGTGGGGTCATTTGATCCAGTTAAATCCACGTCGTCCTCGCTCCGCATCCAAAAGGAAAAAATGTACTCCAGATTTGCATCTAAAGTATCGGTAAGGGTTTGGATCGTTTTACTGGTTGACCACCTCTGCCGATACTCAATTGCGTATTTACCGCTTCGGTAGAGGCTATTACTCCGCCTGATTTGCCAGACATCCCCTTCATCCGTGAACCACGGTGTTGTGCCGGGACTCGGGTCTGAACTTTCGGTAAACCACTCAAAGCCGGGATCAATCAACAGGTTACGCCCTGCGGTTGCCAGCTCTGGCACCATCGTAATCAATGCATTTGATAGCTCTGAATATTTTGCCTGCGCAGTGGTATTACTCGAGGTGATAAGATTGGTGAATTCGTAGGGGTCGTTGGCAACATCATACAGTTCTTCAAGCCCGTTCTGATAACGGATGTAACGCCAATCCTTCGAACGCACGGCAAAGTTTTTATCGTGCGCACTATCGGAGTCACCGCCGCTAACCATTGAAAGTGCATGATCCGGGCCGTTCCAATTTCCCGCATCCGGATCTTCCAGCAAAGGTCGCAAGCTGTAACCGCTCAAAACCGCGCCCGACGCACTTTTCTTGGTGTCCGTGCTCAATCCACAAGTATCGCGCACAGTGGGATAAAGATCAATCAATGCAACCGGTTCATCCACCTGCTTGCCTGCATTGGCGCTCAGCCCCGGAGCGCGAATGACCAGGGGCACGCGGGTGCTGTTTTCCCATAGGGTATTTTTTGAAAGTGCCTCCTTTTCCCCAAACTCGTAACCATGATCACTCGTCAATATTACGATGGTGTTATCTGCATACGGGCTCGCATCCAGAGCATCAATGAGCGCACCCACCTGCGCGTCCACAAAACTCACACAAGCAAGATAAGCCTGCAGGTAGGCCTTCAGGAAATCTTCTTCAGTCACATAAATCGTGCCATTCGCAGAAGCCTCACCCACTGAATTCACCAGTGAGGTATAGCATTGGAGTGTCGAGGTGTTGGGTTTTAAATTGCGATGAAAATAAGTATCATCGACATCGTTGGCGATCCGCTGAGGGAGTTGAAGCGTAGCCAGGGGATAAAGATCAAAATATTCCTGTGGCGCAATCAATGGGGTGTGCGGATTATGGAAACCCACCGCCATGAAGAATTTTTCGTTTTCACCGCTTGGGTCACCGGAAGCAAGGGCGTTGATTTTGTCCACCGCCCACTTGCGAACCAACTCATCCTGCATGTCATCCCGATTGCTATCGCTCACATAATTAAACGCACCCGCCGCGAGCCAACCGCTCCTCCACCAACCCGTATAGCCATTCACCGTGGGAACGTCCGCAAGGGAACCAAACAAACTATTCAGCCCGCCCGCCCCGTCATAAAAAGTTTGCGGGATTTTGGGGTGATTGACGGCAGTGCCTTGTCCGCTGTTCGCGCTTGGATCAAAGGCCATCGGCCCATAGCTTGCCTTTGCGCCGGTTTCGTCCCAGTCCTGCTGTTGATTCCCCGCTTCCGGATGCCCACTGGGGTAAACATAATCATCTTCAAGATCATAGTGCATGATTTTGCCGGTATTGTAGGACTGGTAACCATTATCGCGCATGTAACGCATCAGGGTCTTTGAGTTTTGCAGGATGGTATTGACCGCGAAGTTGTTTTTTGTCGGATTGTACCAATTCTCAAAAGCATAGTTGTTGGAAACATGCGGATAGATGCCCGTCATGAAAGACGAACGACTTGGGCCGCATATCGGTGCGTTACTGTGCGCATTGACAAAAGTGACCGCCTCTGCCGCCAATGCATCAATGTGTGGGGTCTGTGCCTGCGGATGCCCGCCAAAGACCACCTCAAAGTCATTGAGGTCATCGCATACAATGAGCAATACGTTGGGGCTTTGCGGAATTTGGGCCTCTATTTTCAGAAGAAAAAAAAGTGTAAATCCAAGTAGTAGATTAAGAAGTTTGGTGGTCATATATAGCAGATAACTGTATACCCCAAACTAAACCCAATGTTCGCATTCAGTCATTCCAATTGTCTAATAAATAACTGCTGAAAAACAGAATCGACGCCATCAATAACAACCCACCCAAGCCTAAACCTTTCTATAATAATACCTGCCTTGGTAGAGACTCCATTGACTAATTCATCTGGAATGTCATCTGCCAACTTATTGGCATCAGCAGATTCATCGTTCAGCATGCTCCAAGTATGCCATCCTGTCAGAACTTCACCATGAGTTGCATTTGCTAAAACAAAATAAGTACACAAAGATTAAATTATACTATATTACTATTAGACCTATTTGTAATGGGCTTTTTATCGCGAATATGTTAAATTTTGCCACCTTTAAAGCCTCTAATGACTGTTTGCGACTTGAGTAATATAATAAATTTTTCGAATTACATTTTAAAGAAAAACTTTATTTATTGGGTACTTCTAAATTATTTGAAACATGCACATAGAGCGCATGACTAAACATCTTACCTACTGACAAACACAAAGGATGATGCGACTAAAGTCTAAGCATAAACTTATAGTTTAAGATAAAAATATTCTTAAACCCAACTATAGCCTCAGCTTCTTTCTATATGAAATTCTTTATTCTAATTATTAATTTACTCGCTATCTGGGGAATCATTAGCCCGCTGTCTGCAAGCGAGAAAGCAGGTGCCACCCTTCCCAATATTGTTTTCATATTTGCCGACGACCTCGGAATCGGTGATGTCGGTGCTTATCATGACTATTTCATTGAACAGGGATTAATTGACAGCAGCCATACTAATTACGATGGCACCACACCGGAAACAGTTATTCCAACCCCCAACATGGATCGCATTTGCGACATGGGCATGCTGTTTACTGATGCGCAATTACCCGCCTCCCTCTGTGCGCCCAATCGTTTTTGCGTCCTCACGGGCAATACTACGATTCGTTCACGACAATTCGGCACCTGGGGACATACCGAAAGTTCCGGGCTAAATTACAGCACCAGTCGCAGTGGTATTAATTCTAAAGTACTAAGCTATAGCGTGGATGGCCAAACGATCGAAGTGCTGGATTCTAACGGAACCGTTGCTAGCGGCAGTATTAACGG
>CBFHXZ010000040.1:0-13880 GCA_965659965.1 Coraliomargaritaceae bacterium | reverse complement strand
CAATATAACACAGGTTCTCGTATTTCACGGCGTCCTTGTGCTTGGCCGGATCCTTGTCGTATACCCCGTCGACTTTCGTCGCCTTCATCAGCATGTCGGCCCCGATTTCGCTCGCCCGCAAGGCCGCGCAGGTATCGGTCGAGAAATACGGATTCCCCGTACCGCCTGCAAAAATAACCACCCGTCCGCGCTCCAAATGCCGCGTCGCCCGGCGCACGATAAAAGGTTCCGCCAATTTATCCATTGGGATCGCGCTTTGCAGGCGCACCGTCACGCCCATTTTTTCGAGGCAATCCATGATCGCCAAGCCGTTGATCACCGTTGCCAGCATACCCATGTAGTCACCGGTAGTGCGGTCTACACCCTTCAATTCCGAACCGCTCAGTCCGCGGAAAATATTTCCACCCCCGATAACGAGTCCAACTTGAACTCCAATATCGTAAACTTTTTTAACCTCCGAACAGATCTCCGTCAAAATCGCGGGACTGATCGGTTCTCCATCCTCGGTATTTCGCAGGACTTCACCGCTCAGCTTGAGAACGATACGTTTATATTTCGGGTTGGGTTTTTCGGAATCACTGGCACTCATTAAAAGTCTGTTAAACGCCCTAAAGGCCCCCGCGTCAATCCAAGGCTTTCACTCGCGGGCAGAAAAGGAAGCTTTGGCGATTGGATCGAAGGCGGAAGACCGAAGACTGAACCTTGAACTCCGAACGCTGAAGGTTGAGGGGAGATTACTGATTTAACCACGAATGGGCACGAATGAGGAATTTCCTCCTCGTGGAAGCGACACTCCTGTCGCTTATTCACCACCGAGGACACTGAGCGGAGACGGGAATATATAAGCGTTAATTAGCGGGAATTAGTGGTTGCCAGCTCTGCTGGCCCTGGAACCCGAGTCCGGTATAGCCGGAGACCGCTGATATACGCTGATGGACGCTGATAGGGAAACTACGAATCACACAGATAACACGAATGGGTGGCACTGAACCTCGAACTTAGAACGCTGAACATTAAACAGTGAATTAACCACGAACACGGCATGACTGGCCAGTGCATGGTAGCAGGTGGATGATTGCGGGAAGGCTATTCTAATCTTACGATTATGCTTTAAACGGTGTTGTTGCAGTTACTGGATCTGCGCTTGAAATGTGATGAGTTCAGTCTTTAACTGTTTAAAGTTAAGCTATCGAAGTCGTTCATCATAGAAATTTGTTCAACCCCCGTAATAATTATGAGTCTATCACGTCGCAATTTCCTGAAATTTTCTGTGGGATCAGCAGCCGTTCTCAAGAGTAGCAGTGCTTGGGCAAAAGCGGCCGGAAAAGTCGTCATTCCCAGGCGGAAATTTGGCCGTCATGCGGATCAGCTTTCGGTTGTCGGTTTTGGGGGTCACACGCTTTACATGGCGGGTTCACAAAAGGAAGCGACTGCGATCGCGCACCGTGCGCTGGATCTGGGAGTTAATTTTTTTGAGAACGCCTGGGACTACCACGGCGGGAAGGCGGAGGAATACATGGGGGAGGCCTTGAAGGGTCGTCGCGATGAGGTATTCCTGATGACGAAATTCTGTAATTACCACAGCAACAAATACACGCCGGATGTGGCGGGTGCGATGCGGATGTTGGAGGATTCCCTGCGCCGCATGAAGACCGATCATTTGGATTTATGGATGCTGCACAATGTGAGCAAAGACGATGCCGAGGATACGTATCGCAAAGAGGGTGCGATCGAGGCGCTTGAGCTGGCGAAAAAGCAGGGCAAGATTCGTTATACGGGCTTTACGGGACACACCGATCCTAAAATCCACCGCGAAATTATAGAGGGTGGTTACCAATGGGACGCGACTTTGATGCCGGTCTCGGTGGTGGGCGCTTTGAAGTCACGGGCTTTTGAAACCGTGATCATGCCGCTCTGCGAAAAGCACGAAATTGCGGTGCTGGGTATGAAGGGTTTTGGCGGGAGTCGCCGTACGCATTTGCATGAAAAAACCAACGCGCAGGAAGTCCTGCAATATTCTCTTAGCTACCCGCAGGTATGTTGTCATGTGGTGGGCGTAGACAAGATGGAATATGTGAATCAGGCAGTCGCTGGATGCGCGGCAGAGCCTTTCAAAGCAGAGGAGCGCGCGCGTTTTGCGGTCAACGATGTGCCGGGCTCACCGGACTACGCGGCCATGCAACACGGTGCGGAGCATTATGAATCGGCCTGCTGTCACCGCAGATCGCAGAAGGCTTAGAGGCGGTTGATTCGGTTGGCGAGAAAGCCCGCTCCAAAACCGTTGTCGATATTCACGACGCTGAGTCCGCTGGCGCAGGAATTGAGCATGCCAAGGAGGGCGGAGAGTCCCTCAAAGCTTGAGCCGTAACCGACGCTGGTGGGAACCGCAATGACGGGGGCATCCACGAGCCCACCGACCACGCTGGGGAGTGCGCCTTCCATGCCCGCAACGACAATGACGACGCGGCAAGCGCGAATAGTTTCAACACTGGCGAGAAGGCGGTGAAGTCCGGCGACGCCAGCATCATAAACGGTTTCGACGGGGTTGCCGTAAAATTCGAGGGTGTGGCGGGCTTCCTCGGCAACGGGCAGGTCGGAAGTGCCTGCACAAACAAGGGCGACTTTGGTTGTGACTGGTGCGGGTTTTGAAAGAACGCGGCTAAGCACGCGTGCATGGGGGCAGTAGTTCGCGTCAGAAAAGGTTTGGCAGAGTGCTTTGGCGCTTTCGGGGTCGAGGCGGGTGACGAGGGTGTTCTGTTCGCGTTGCGCCATGCTTTGCATGATCTCGCGGATTTGATCGGTAGTTTTGCCTTCGCCGTAGATGACTTCCGGGGCGCCGTTGCGTTGTTCGCGGGCGAGGTCGACGCGGCTGTGTCCGAGGTCTTCAAAACCCTGGAGTTCGGCGAGGGCGGTTTCGAGATCGAGTTCGCCGCGCTGGAGTTGTTCGAGGATTTTGCGGGTTTTCATGCAGCTAGGATTGGGGTTTGGGTAGGTGTTTGGCGATGTTTGCTTCGACCCATGCGAGGGATTGGTTCTGTTCGCGGGCGATGCGGGCGGCGTCCTCGTGTTCGATTTTGTGGCGTTTGGAGCCGTCAGGCAGGGTAGCGCTTTTTACGCGAACGGAACCCCATGGGGTTTCGAGGGTTTGGATTTCACGCGGAAGTTTGGAACGTTGCCAGGATTGGCGTCGAATGCCGAGGGTGCGGCTGTGTTTGAAGATGCAGGCTTCGGTGGACTCGAGTTGATCCTCGTTGATGAGGGCGTGAACCACGCAACCGAGGCGGCCTTTTTTGAAAATGGCGGAGGTTTGCCAGCAATCGAGTGCGCCGGCATCCATGATTTGCTCGCACAGGAAGGCGGTTGCTTCGGCAGTCATGTCGTCGATGTTGGCGGCGAGTTCCCAGACTCGGTCGTGCTGTTGGGATTCGGTGACGGCATCGCTTTCCTCGATCAGGGAAAGGTAGAGGGCGTTGGCGATTTTGGGGTCGTCGCGGTGTCCGGTAGCGATGACGCTTTTGATTTGTTTTCCGGCGATGGGTTGCTGGAAGGCGCAGGCTTTACCGATGAGTAGGGCGGCACCGGTGGGGGTGGTGCATTCCTTATCGGTCGCGCCGGCGGAAAAGGGGACGCCTTCGAGGAGGCGCGCGGTGGCAGGTGCGGGCACCGGCATGGTGCCGTGGGCGCATTGCACTGTTCCGCCGCCGACTTCGAGGCTGGAACAGGCGATGCGGTCGATTTTTAGAAGGTGCCAACAGATGGCGGCTCCCACCATGTCGATAATGGAATCTAATGCACCGACTTCGTGGAAGTGGACCTGCTCGGGCTCAATGCCGTGAACGGCACCTTCAGCCTCTGCGAGTGCAGCAAAGCAGGCGAGGGCGTCCTTTTTGATTTCGGGTGCGAGTTTGCTGGATTCGATGGCTTGGCGAATTTCGCGGTAGGTGCGATGGTGGTGGAAATGACCGTGGTCGTGCTCGTGGTGGTGATGGGAATGTCCGTGCTCGTGCTCCGTTTCAAGGATGACCTTGCAGGTGATTCCGCTGATGCCCTGGCGTTTGTTTTGCTCGAATTTCAGGGACCAGCCGGAGTAGGGTAGTTTGTGGAGTTCGGCTTCGAGGGCGGCGGGGTCGACCCCGAGGGCGACCATGGCGGCGAGGTTCATGTCGCCACTGATTCCGGCGGGGCAATGGTAAAGCAAGGTGCGCATGAGTGTTCTTTTAGCTAAAACAGGCGAGAGGGCAAGTTGACAGATTGGTGAAGGGGTATTAGCAAAACAACATGAAAGCGCTGGAAGATCTCATGGCATGGTACGGGGAATGCCCGGGTGCCTGGGTGGCGTTTTCCGGCGGGGTGGACAGTTCGTTGGTGGCGTTTTTGGCGCGGCATTTTCTGGGGGCGAATCGCGTGACGGCGGTGATCTCTGCCTCGCCCAGTTTGAAACTGTCTGATTTGGAGGCGGCTAAGCAGTTCGCGGGAGGCATGGATTTGCCGCTGAAGGTGATCACTACTGCTGAAATGGAAAACCCGAATTATTTCGAGAATCCGTCGAATCGTTGTTATTTTTGTAAACATACGTTGTATGATGAATTGGGCGACTTAGCGAAGGCCTCTCCCGACTGGTGGGTGCTCAACGGAACTAATGCGGATGATGCGGGGGATTATCGTCCGGGCTTGAAGGCGGCAGAGGAATTTGAGGTGCGCTCGCCGCTGGTGGATTGCGGAATCGATAAGGAGGGGGTGCGTGCTTTGGCGGCACATTTTGATTTGGTCTGTTGGGATAAACCCGCGAGTCCGTGCCTGTCTTCTCGGGTGCCCTACGGTGAGCGGATAACGGTTGAGAAATTGCGTCAGATTGAGGCGGCGGAGGCTTTGGTGACTGAGGCGGGTTTTCGAATCAATCGGGTACGTCATCACGGCGAGACCGCTCGGGTTGAAGTGGAGCGTGATTCGATTGGGAAACTTGTGGCGGCGCGGGACGGTTTGCAGGCCTCGATTCAGGCGCTGGGTTTCCGCAGGGTGGAATTTGACGCGGAGGGTTTTGTTTCGGGGAAATTGAACCGCGCGATTTTGCCTAGCGCAGGAAAATAACAAGGACAATGGAGCAAACGAGAAGGGCGGCACCGACGAGTCGCCCGGCAAAGAAGGCCGCGACATCCTCACCGCGTCCGTAGAAGCGGTCGATCACCACAGTCCAAATGGCGCGGGAAGCGTAGATGATGTTGATCATGACGGCTTGCCCGGTTAGCCCGATAAGGAGAATAACAAAGGTGGTTTGGAAACCCATAATGAGGGAACCAAGATACATGGGTTTGCGGGCATCTGCAGCGGGTTTGGGGATTTTGCCGAGGCAGGGAACGAGGAGGGCAAGGGTGATGAAGAGGGTCGGGGAAAGCCAACCGATGCCGAGTTGGGCCCGGGCTTCCACGACGAGGATGTCGCATGCGGCGAAGAGGATGCTGGCACCGGCAGCGTAAGCCGCGGCTAAACGGCGATGGGCAGTGAGTTTGCGGGGTCCGCGTTGGATCAGGATGACGCCGATGGTGGCGGTGATCGCGGCGACCCAGAGCCAGGTATTGAGTTCGGTTTGGCCGGTGGCGAAGGAGAAGATCGCTACGAGCAGGGTTTTGAGTCCGAGTAGGGGTCCGACGATGGAGAGGTCACCGACCTCGAGTGCTTTAACGGATAGGATGCGGCCAAGAAAGAGGGCGGCTCCGGCGAGCATGGCGGTGAGCCATGAGAAGAGCTCAAAGTCGCCGCGTGCCACGAAGAAGAGGGGCAGGGACCAAAGCGCCATGGCGATGTTGGTGGTGGCGACCGTGCGGCGCAGGGATGCTCCGGTGTTCAAGCCCCGCTTGATATGGAGGGAGCCGGCGGCGTAGAGACAGGCTGCGCCGGCAGCACTTAAAATAAGGAGGGGGCTCATGTTGATAAGCTAGCGGCAGGCGCTCCTGGTGAGCGGTTCCGGCAGGCTTACTTTCCGCGCAGGGATTTTGTCCGTCGACTGTAAGCAAGCCAGAGCAGTGAGCATGCCGTCATGGCAATCAAGGCAAGGCCAAGATGGCTGGGTTGTGTCAAATAGTGCGCGGCGTTTTGTAGCGCTCCCTCTTGGTGGATTCCGGACGAATGTGCCTGAACACTATTGAGAGCCGCGGTGAGCAGCAGGAGAGTCGTTATGCGTGTCATGATTGCAGGATTGCTTGGGAAAAATTGGATAGCAATTGTTTTTGTGCATGCGTTTTGTTTTTAAGGGCGGAGGGTTTGTTTTCAGGGCCGTTCCTCTTGTTTGTTAAGCTTGTGAATATACAAAATTCTGAACTTGCTACATTGCAAACACCACGTTTTTACTGGAGTTTTACGGTTAGTCTCTGCTGCACGTTTCAAAAGTTTTAATCCATACTTCATTTGTCGTGCTTGGCTGAGTACAGTCATTTTGCTAGTTTCATAAGCTTACATTTTTCACATCTATGTTACCGACTTTTTCGTTTCACGCACAACATTCGCCCATGGGCGCGCACGCATCCTTTACCGTTGGGATGCACGGAGCAGAGGGCGGTATGGCACTCGAGCGTGGCGGACCGGCCGACAGCGCAGTTTTTGTGGGTTATCGCACGGCTTCGGGCCAGATGGTGACTTTGCCCTTTTACAAGGATATTTCCAACGAGGCGGAGCGCTACAGCAAACCCGATGAGGCTGCTGACAAAGGCCTGACGATTTTGGATGAATCCGAGATTCGGCGCGACTATAGTTGGGCGACGGATTCGTTTGAGGCGAAGGGGGTGAGTTTCAAAATCAGTACACCCTTTTTTGAGATTCCCAATCCGGCTAATTCGGATGCCGAGCAACTGAAGTTTGCCAGTCTTCCGGCCACCTTCGTCGAGTTGAGTATTCACAACAACAGCGATGAAGAATGGGAAGGGTTTTTCGCCCTGGAAGGCAACACGCCCTGGTCACCGGTTTCACAGCAACGCGGTTATCGCGGAGCAGTGACCCGTGAACGGATGGGTTTCGCAACAAATAGTGAAGACGTGGAGGAGTTTGTGGAGTTTGGAGTGGAGCAGGCACTGGAACGGAAACAACGCACTCCAAGTTTTGCGCTGGGGCCGGTCGCGGGTATTTCATTTGTTATTGAGCCGGGTGCCACCCGCACCGTCCGTATAGTTCTGGGATACTTCATCGACGGTCAAGCGACCTTCAATCTGGAAGCCCGTTATTGGTATACCCGTCACTTCTCGAGCATATACGAAGTATTTGATTACGCCTTTGAGCACGAGGCGGCGTATTTGAAATTGGCATCGGAGCGCGATTCGGAATTGGCCGCTAGCGGCTTGAGCGAGGCGCAGCAATTTTTGATCGCGCATGCGACGCGCAGTTATTACGGTTCCAGCGAGTGGCTGGTGGATGCCTCGGGCAAGCCGCTGTGGGTCATCAACGAGGGCGAGTACCTGATGATGAACACCCTCGATTTGACGGTGGATATGATTTTCTTTGAGTTGATGCTGAACTCCTGGACGGTGCGCAATGTGCTCGAACAATTCGTGAATCGTTATCAATACGAGGATCAGATTTTTGCGCCAGAGGATCCATCGAGCTTGTTGGAGGGCGGAGTCTCTTTCACGCACGACATGGGCGTGGGTAATCACTTTAGCCCGGAGCAGTATTCCTGCTACGAGTGTGTGGGGATCGACCGCAAATGTTTCTCTTACATGACCTGTGAGCAGTTGACGAATTGGGTTTTGTGCGCGGGCTTGTATGCCCACAAGACCGGTGATCAGGATTTCCTCTCGCAGCACAAGGATTTGCTCGTGCGTTGTTTGCAAAGTCTGTTGAACCGCGATCATCCCGATCCGGCGCAACGCGACGGTCTGATGAGTTTTGAAAGTTCACGCACAAAGGGTGGGGGTGAAATCACAACTTACGATTCGCTGGATCACTCGCTTGGGCAAGCCCGTCGCAACGTGTACCTCGGTGGCAAGTGCTGGGCTTCGTATCTGGCACTGGAAATGATGTTGTCACAATTTGGCGATAGTGAGCATGTTGCCGAAGCACACGCAGCGGCTGTGCGATGTGCGGCGACCCTCACGGAGTCCTTTGACGAAAAGCTTGGGTTCATCCCCGCGGTCTTGGACGGCGAAAATACGAGCGCGATCATTCCGGCGGTGGAAGCCTTGATCTACCCTTGGAAGATGGGCCTGGCGGATCTGCTTGATGAGGGCGGCGAATTTGGCGGCTACATTCAGATGCTTAAGAAGCACACCGCCTACGTTTTGAGACCGGACGTATGCCTGTACGAAGACGGCGGTTGGAAACTCTCGAGCAGTGCCGACAATTCCTGGATGAGTAAGATTTGCCTGAATCAATTCGTGGTACGCGAAATTCTCGGCATTGAATACGGCGAGGAGGCCTGCGCGGACGATGCACACGTCTTCTGGGAAGTGAATGGATCCAAATTCCAGGCCTGCTCAGATCAATTTGCCTCGGGTCAGCCGATTGGCAGTCTTTATTATCCGCGAATCGTGACCAATATTCTTTGGTTGGATTCGGCAGCCATGAAACCTGACGCCAAGACATCCGAGGCAACGGCAGCGAGTTGCAGCGTATAAGCACCCCAACCCAAACCCCACCACCGTACATGCTTCGCCCTCTGAAAAAAACAGAGCTCTTCAATTATAGTATTGGAGACCTCGGCATCAATTTGAACTTCCAACTGATCGGCTTTTTTCTAGCCTATTTTTATACGGATGTTTTCGGAATTTCCCCTGCTCACGTGGCGGGGCTCTTTTTGGCGGCGCGCATATGGGATGCGGTTAATGACCCGATCATGGGTTATGTTGCCGACCACACTCGCACACGCTGGGGACGCTTCCGGCCCTACGTCTTTTTCGGAGCGATCCCCCTGAATCTGCTTTTGCTCGCCTGTTTCTTCGTTCCGGACATCTCGCCTACGATGAAAATAGTGTATGCCTACGTGACCTACATTTTGCATGGCATGGTATTCACCGCAGTGGGTTTGCCGTATTCCTCGATCTCGGCGGTTATGACCCAGGACCAGCAGGAGCGGGCGTGGATTTCCACCCTGCGTATGTTCTTCGCGGTCATAATCGCGATGAGTATTGTGAGTATCGGTACGCGGCCCTTTGTGAAAAATTTTGAAACGGAAGCAGATGGTTTCTTTGCGCTGGCAGTTTGTTACGCCATCGCTTCCAGTGCGCTCTTGATCTACGCGGGTATCCAATCAAAAGAACGCCTCGCCCCGCCGAAGGAGAAATACCACCTCAAGGATATTATTCCGATCATCCTTAAGAACGAGGCCTTGCTGATCCTTTCGCTGGCGATGTTTCTCAACACCTGTATCTGGGTGATTGCGAACTCGGTCAGTCTATACTATTTCAAATACATCATTGGCAATGCCGACCTGCAGTCCGTTTTCTTTCAATGGATGTTGCCAGCGAACATTCTCGGGGTTGTTCTGACACCTTTGCTTACCGGTAAATTCGGAAAACGTAACGTTTTCATTTTCGGCAGTGCGGTCGTGGTGGTTGCCAACTTGACGCGTCATTTCGTGGCGGGCGATTCCTTCATGCTCTTCACCGGAATTTCGATGGTGGCTTCCACCACGATGATGTTCTGCTCTATTTGCCAATGGGGCATGGTTCCCGATACTGTGGAATACGGACAATGGAAGAGCGGAATCCGCTCGGAAGGCATTCCCTTCGCCTTCTTCTCCTTTACTTTCAAAGCCGGAATGGCGCTGGGTGGTAGTTTTGCTGCGATCGTGCTTTCCTTCTCTGGTTACGTTGCCAATACCGAACTGACTGATGCGGCGCAGACCGCCATCATTTGGCTCTTCAATATTGTGCCCGCCGGGTTCTCGCTCGCCTGTATGGTGGCGCTGCTCTTCTACCGTTTGGATGGCGAAAAATTCTCGCAGGTCCTCAAGGATTTGGAGGCGCGTGCAGCCGCGAAGCATGCAGCCGACAACCCGAGCGCTTAGTCAGTAAAATATTTTTTTGGAGCGATTTTTCAAACAACATTTAAAAAGTGTTGTCCTTGGAAGTGGTGAAAAAACCCTCCCTCTGTTTATCTTGCTGCCTACTCGGCTTCATTGCGCTACCAGCGCAACAACTGGATTTGATCGATGCAGAGGACGCGTCGTTCATCCAGTCGCTCTCAGGTAATACCAGTCTCGAGTTGAACAGCTTGGGCAAGCGGGCTTTAAACATACGATACACGCCCGCAGATGCCGGGACTGCCAGTGTGGCATTTTACATCAACGGCGGGCTTTCCAGAATCGATTCGGTCAGTCCTTATAATCTGGCTGGCTGGGCGGAGGGAATCGAGGGGGCGCTCCTGCCGCAACCGGGTAGCTACAGTATTGAATTTCGGGAATACAGCGCAGTCGATGGCAACGGTAGCCTGCTGACCACCACGACTTTAGCCCTGTCGGTCACCGATGCCCTGAGTCATCGCATGCGTTCCGTGCGTCTGGTGACGGGGCAACCCTACACCCGCGTGCGGGTGCGGATGTTGAAACATGCCTTTCCTTTCGGCTCGATGACGAATGAGCCGCTCAATCCAGCTGAGGCACAGATTAGTTTGCGCGAGACTAGCGACGAGCAAAACCAGCAGGATATTTTCCACGCCAATTTCAACTACTCCGTCAGCGGGAATCAAATGAAGTGGTACGTCCAACAACCGGACTGGTGGTCCGGTTCACCGCATCAGAGCGGCTATGCCACGCCCGGCCTGCACCAATACGGTACTACGGATAATTGGACTGGCTACATGGCGGCACAGAATGTTCCCGTTCGGGGGCACGCGGTTTTTTGGGGTGAAAAAGCGGACAGCGAGCAGACGCCTACCGATTTGATGCACGACCCCGATTGGGTCGAGGCGCTGGGAACCGAAGCCCTATATTGGATGGAGCAACGCGCCAAAAGCATCGTCGGTCGCTATGCCGGAAAGGTGGACGATTGGGATTTCGTCAATGAGCTGTGGCACGGTGATTGGTATCGTGATACTTTCGGCACATCGATCACCAAGCAAATGGCGGATTGGGTACTGGAAGCCAATCCCAACGCGCGGCTCTGGTATAATGAATACAACATGCTTGATAGCACCTCGAATTCGGAACAATTCAGAACCCTCCTGGAGCAACTCATTCTCGAGGGAGTTCCCGTTGACGGTATTGGTTGCCAGGCACACTTCGGGAGTGCACCGGATGCCGCCACCGTAAAGGCTGCCTTGGATATTCTCGATGATCTGGGCCGCCCAATAATGTTGACCGAGTTTGATTGCGGTTGGGGCGCGGACAATACCGATGCCGCGCGGGAACTCGAAGAAGCGGACGGCCTGGAGGCGGTATATCGCACCGCTTTTGAGCATGAGGCGGTCGCGGGTATCATCATGTGGGGTTTTTGGGAAGGGAATCATTGGCAACCGCAGCGGGCACTTTGGTTAAATGACTGGACGCCCACCCCGAAGGCGCTCCGCTATCAGTCTTTGGTGCTGGACGAGTGGTGGACTGATGCCCAACTGGTGACCGATGCCAGTGGTAACCTGCAATTCGCGGCTTTCGCGGGGGAGTACGAAATTGATATCGCCGGAGACTTGGAAACCATCAGCCTCAGCGCAGGGGAGGGCATGGTCAACTGGACATATGAGAACAACAGCCTCAGCAGTAGCAGCGCGCTGGAGATTCAGCTCAAGCGTCCGGTGGACAAGAATCGATACGCCAAATGCGAGGCGGTGGAATTTCTCGCCGAGGTGAACGCAGGGGCGCATGCCATCAGCAAGGTCGAGTTTTACGTGGGCGGGGTGCTCATAAAACGTGACTCCACCGCGCCCTACACTGCGGTTTGGTTGGAAAGCACGGGAGGTGTGTGCGATGTGTGGGCAGTGGTGACCGACGCGAATAACGCTACCGCCACCAGTTCGACCCATAGCATTTCGGTTATCTGGGACAACCAAGACAATCTACTGAGCAATCCCGGCTTTGAAAGCGGTACCACTGGTTGGAGTGTTTTCGGCGACGGCAACTTTTCGATGGTCAACGACCCAAGCTATGACGGGGCGCAGGCTCTGCTCATGAGCGGTCGCACTGCCACCTGGAATGGAATTGGTCGTGACGTGAGCAATCTTTTGACTGCCGGAAAGAACTACGCCTATTCCTGCTATGCCCGGTTGGGAGCGGGTGTTGACAACTGTAAACTCGTCTTGCGCATCGCCTACACCGACGGTTCCGATCCCGAGTATATCAATATTGTGGAGCAATCCGTGGGTGCCGATGCATGGACCGCAATTCAGGGTGATTTTATATACTTACCGGACGCTGGCAAAACCGTTAGTAACGCAACGTTATACTTATCCGGGCCCGCAGCGGGGACGGATCTATACGGGGATGCTTTTTTGCTGCAACAAGGGGAGGGCAACCCGCATGATAGCGACTTGGATGGCCTGTGGGACACTTGGGAGACGAGCTACTTCGGCGGAACAAACGCCGACCATTCTGGAGCGGATGACGACTACGATCAGGACGGCATCCGTAATTTTTGGGAATTCCACGCGGGAACGGATCCGACGGATGCGGCATCCGGCCTGCGGATTACCGCATTTGAAAAGCTGGCAAACAGTGTGCGGATTGATTGGCGCAGCGAATCGGAGCGATCGTATCGCATCCTGCGGGCAGATGACTTAATCAGCGGCAACTGGGTACCGCTCATGGAGCAAATCACGGCGGCGCCGGGCGAAAATTCCCAGACTCTGAGTGAATCCGGGGCGGCGGGATATTATAAGGTGACCCTCGACGAATAGCGGCGGCTAATCCGCGCTGGTCAAGCCTTGCTCCGCGCGTTTCTGTTGGCGGAATTTCCCTGGGGTGGTGTTATGTGTGGTTCGGAAGCTGTTGATCAAGGAATTGACCGAATAATAACCGCAGTTGGCGGCGATGTCCTCAAGCTTGGCATTAGTGGTGCTGAGGAGGTGGGCGACCGCTTGCACGCGTTGATGGCGGATTTCCTGACCGGGCGATCGGTTGTAGGAATTGGCAAAGGCTTTTTGCAGGCCCTGTTGGGTGACGCCCATGGCCTCGGCAACGTCGGTTGCCTGAATTCCCTTGTAGTAGTTTTTCTGAATCCAATGCAGGGCACTGGCGACAAGGGGGTTGCGAACCGCAAAGCAATCGGTGCTGCGCCGTGCCACGACTCCGATGGGTTTGTGGCGGTAAATTTTGGTGGTATTCGATTTCTCAGGATCTTCCAGTAGGGTTTGCAGGAGGCGGGCGGCCTCTGCACCGAGACCCTCTTGGTCACTGTCCACGCTGCTCAGGCCCATCATGAGCCCGCTGTTGATTAAATCGTCATTGTCGACTCCCAGTACGGCAATGTTTTCCGGGACACGCAAGTCACGGCGCAGACAAAGCGAGATCATTTCGGAAGCCATGGTGTCCTGATAGGCAAAGAAACCCAGGGAGAGTTCTTGCAGGCTTTGCCCGCGCGCTTGCGCGATCGCTTCAATTTCATCGATGATATCCTGCTGGATAGTCCGGGAGCTATTGAGTACGGTTACTTTGCCGCCATCGGCCTTGAGATGCCGACGCAAACCATCGAGGCGCTCGCGATACATGCCTTTCACACCTGGATCGACGGCGAAGACCTCACGGTGCCCGAAATCGCGAAAATGTTCACCTGCCAAGCGTCCAATGGCGGCGTTGTCTGTAATCACACGGGGTATTTTCAGTTTGTGGTTCCGCAGTCCCATATCCACCAGAGGAATTTTCAGACGGCGAAAATGCTCGAGCGTTTCGTCATTCTCCAAAAGCGCGATACAGCCGTCGCCCTGCCAGTCTTTAAGGATACCCTCATTGGCTGCCAAATCTTTTGGGC
>CBFHXZ010000039.1:0-13928 GCA_965659965.1 Coraliomargaritaceae bacterium | reverse complement strand
GGTCGCCCGCCCTTGAATTTTTAGATTATCTTAAAGGCATCGACCTCCCCGAACCCAGCACTCTCTTTGACAGGTATGAAGGTCGAGGTCGCCCCGCCCGTGAACAGGATATGTCCATCGCCAAGAGTATGACGCTAGGTAAGGACCTGAAGGTGCAGGAGTATGACTTTGGTGGGCATTTGGCCCGACGATTAGCGACACGGATGACCCAAGAACAATACCAAGTTTGGGTCGCAAGCTACGCAGCGGAAAATCAAGATTTCCTGAAGCGCGAAAAGAGGATGAGCCCACAGGAGCGCACCCGCTGGAAATATCAACGCTATATAAAAGATTACCTCAGATGTATTCGTTCGGTGGACAACAGCGTGGGCAAGTTACGGGCTCAATTAGAGGCATTAGGATTATCCGATAACACGGTCTTTATTTATGCTTCGGATCAAGGCTTCTACCTCGGGGAGCACGGCTGGTTTGACAAGCGTTTCATGTACGATGAATCCTTTCGCACACCCTTTATCGTTAGCTGGCCCGAGGTAACACCGGAAGGCATCAAAAACGGCAATCTCGTCTCAAACTTAGACTTTGCGCAAACTTTTCTGGATATAGCAGGGGCAGCATTGCCAAAAGATATGCAAGGAATGAGTCTGGTGCCGTTACTAAAGGGCGAGGCGCAGAGTGATTGGCGGGATAGCCTCTATTATCATTACTATGAGTTTCCGGGTTGGCATATGGTACACCGCCATGAAGGTGTTTATGACGGACGCTATAAGCTTATAAACTTCTATGATCTGGGGGCATGGGAACTCTATGATCTGGAGTCGGATCCACAAGAAATGCGCAATTGCTATGCGGATGCTTCGTATAGGGATATTGCGAAACAAATGCACACCCAACTCGAGCGCCTGCGTATTCAATACAATGTCCCGGAAAATGAAGTCCAGGATGTCAGCAAGGTAACCGATCGTTATCATTCAGCCGGACAACTCAAAAGCGCTTTAGATCAAATCGAACAGCGCCTGGATTTAAACTGAGCCCCGGCTTTAAGGGTCCAAATTGAGGGCGATGCCCAGAAAACAATCGCACTCTAATTAGAAAATGCAAGCGGCCCCGAAGCCAACACCCCTTGGATCAAGCCGGTAACTTTCCAGTTTTAATGACAGATTTCGGTGTTACCTTACTTGAAGCGAAGGCCTCGGAGCCTAAATTTTTCAGTTATTCAATGTCTTATAGGATGCTTTGGTTTTAGTCTGCGAATGAGAAGCGGAAGAAGGCTTTGTCGCCGCTTACAGGGAGGGTAGTTTCGACGACTTCCTCGGGTGTTTCGGTCCAGTTTACGAGGTCTTCACTGCGCTGGATTTTCAACTGCAGGGTGGCCTGATTGTTGGCGGGATCGACGGTCACGACCGAAGCGCCCGGGCGGCCATCGGCGACTTGGTCCGCGAGTTGGTCGGTGGCAAACTAGCCTTCATCGTTGAGGCGATCGAGCGAGACGACATTTGCGGTGATGCTGCGGTCACTGAGGACGTTGCTGAAGTCGCCCATCCAGCCAAGGAAGGCGTAGCCCGCAGCCGGGGTGATTTCCGGCGCGGTGGCGGCGTTGCCTTCGGTGATCGTTTGGCTGAGGGCACCCCCGCCGGTATGGCTGGCATGTGCGCCGTGCTCGAAGGTGACGGTGTGTGAGATGCCGTCGAGCTGGACGGTGTCATAGCCCTGCCAAGTGGGGGTGGTGAAACCGCTGGCTCCGGCGTAGTAGATGGTGAAGCCGTCTTTCCAAAAGGCAGAACGCTCCCGCGACGCTTGCGGAAAGCGTAGGGGCATGGGTGCGCCCAGCGGGTCGCGGCGGAGCGGATCGCAGATCGCGGCGGGGCGGGTCGCGGCGAGCGTTAAAAAAAAAGGGGGGGCTTATTCCTCGTCGACGTCGTCTTCGTCGTGACGGCTATCGCTCTCTTCGCGGTCTTTGGCGACGTTGACCTTCATGGCGCGCCCGGCGATTTCGAGGCCGTCGAGTTGCGCGATGGCATCGGCGGCTTCTTCGGGGTCAGTCATGGTGACAAAGCCGAATCCCCGGGGGCGACCGCCGCCGGGGCGGGTAATGATGATGGCTTCTTCCACCGCTCCGCATTCGGAGAAGATTTCGTCTAAATCGTCGCCGGTGGCGTCAAAGGATAAGTTACCTACGTAAAGTCGAACAGACATGATATGCAATGAATCGGATTGAATGAAGCTTCCACAAAGAGAAGCAAAGTTAAGGGGTATAGAGCATAGGGAGCCGACCTGTGACAACCTTAATTTTACGCTTTCACGTTTGCCTTAAGGGGAAAAGGGGAATTGGCTCGGGGGCTATGCCAAGGGAAGCCGAACAGTCGAAGGGGAAGCGAAACACCATCCTGCGGGTCTCGTCTTACCTGTTTCGCTACAAGGGCTTGTTCTGGCTGACGATTGGACTGGCGGCGGGGATAACGGTGCTGGAGGTGGCGGTTCCCAAAATGATTCAAATGATTCTGGATTCGATCCAGGCGCATGGGCAAATGAGCGCGCTCTTGTGGGGAGTGGGCATCATCGCATTACTGTATATCGGGAGTGAGGTGCTGAACAGCCTGCGCATACGGATTAACAATAAGCTCGAGCAACAGGTATTGCTAGAGATGCGGCGGGACCTGCATGAGAAACTCCTGCGCCTGCCGGTGTCGTTCTATGACCAACGCAAGAGCGGGGAGATATCGTCGCGGGTTATCGAGGATGTGGCCGCGGTGGAGCGTGCCCTGCTCGACGGCACGGAACAGGGAACGAGTGCGGTGCTGCGCATCGTGGGGATTACGGTCATTCTCTTTACGATGGAGCCAGCGCTCGCCTGGGGCGTTTTTTTGCCGGTACCCTTACTGTTAATTCTGGGGGTTTTTTATTCCAAGAAATCACGCAGGGTTTGGAAGGGCGTTCGTGAAAGCGCGGCCGAGCTGAACAGCCTGCTGGTGGAGGACATACAGGGCAATCGCCTGATCCAAAGCTTCGGGCTGCAGGCCCGCGAGTCGGCTCGTTTCGACGCCAAGGCAGAAGACCTGCGCGGTAAAACCCTATCTGCCATGTATCGTTGGTCGCTCTACAGTCCCGGCACCAGCCTGATCACGAAATTGGGATTTTTGAGTATTGTGGGTATTGGCGGATACTTCGTGCTGCAGGGTGCGGAGGGCTTCACCATCGGCAAGCTCATCGCCTTTTTTCTGTATGCCAATATGCTCTACATGCCCCTGTCGTTGTTGCACGGGTTGAATCATTTGATCGCGGCGGGTCGCGCCTCGGGGGAACGGGTCTTTGAAATCCTGGATACGCCCCTGGAGGTGGAGGAAGCGGAGGATGCGCAGTGCCTGCCCGATGGGCCGATCGACGCAGCGTTTACGGCGGTTGAATTCGCCTACCCCACCCGCGACACCGTGCTGCGGGATTTCAACCTCACCCTACCCGCCAATCAGGTGACCGCGCTGGTGGGCCATACCGGAGCCGGTAAATCTACGGTGGCAAACCTCGTCATGCGCACCTGTGATGCCCGTAGCGGGACCATCCAGCTTTCCGGCATCGACATTCGCAAACTGGCGCTCGACGACCTGCACGATAAAGTGGGACATGTGGCCCAAGACCCTTTCCTTTTTGAAGGGAGTGTGCGCGACAATCTCCTCCTTGCCTGTAATGAAGCCAGCGAAGGCGAACTCATCCACGCCCTCGAGCAAGCCTGTGCGTGGGATTTTGTACAAAGCCTCCCCCATGGCCTGGATACCAATATCGGTGAAAAAGGTATCCGTCTGAGTCAGGGAGAGAAACAGCGCCTGACGATCGCGCGTGTTTTCCTGAAGAACCCGCCATTTGTGATACTCGATGAAGCCACCGCGAGTGTGGATACCATCACCGAGCGCAAAATACAGGAAGCCCTGGAGCACCTGATGGAGAACCGTACGGTTTTGGTAATCGCGCACCGCCTCTCGACGGTGCGCCGCGCGGACACCATCGTGGTGCTGGAAGCAGGCCGAATTATTGAAAGCGGATCCCACGAAGCACTGCTTGAGGCGGAGGGTCATTACGCCCGCCTGTGGCGCCACCAAAGCGATTCAATCCCGGAATAAAAGGGATGCTTACCGGCGGCATGGCCCTTTCCTTTTACCCCTTGACGGTATGGAAACATAGCGAGTATCGTACGAACGCACGAACCTCTCAGCGCAAATGACCGCACCCGAAGCAGATCAAACCAACGCCAACAACAGCCTGGAGCTGATTGTAGAAAACAAGATGGGCATCCACGCCCGTCCGGCCGCGATGATTGTTCGCGTTGCAAATACCTACAGCGGCGAAGTGTGGGTAGAAAAGGATGATGAACGCGTGAATGGTAAAAGCATCATGGGGCTCATGATGCTGGCGGCGGGCAAAGGCTCGAAGCTGACTTTTCTCACGGAGGGGCCTTCCGATAGTGCCCTCGCGATGCTGGAGCAAATGTCCGAGCTCTTTAAGCGGCGCTTTGAGGAAGCTTAATGCCTGAAGTGAAACCTTCGGGCCCGGTCTCCGATGTAAGTTTGGGCCGCTTGGCACGTTTTGTAATTTGTAAATTCAATACATGCATGGGTAAGCATCACACTTGTTTCATACTGGGCGCAGCCATTTTGCTGAACGCCTGTAAGCAGGCACCCAAAACAGAACCCTTGCCCGCGCTGGCACCGCCCGCCGAGTGGCAATCCGCCAAGTCCCTCGCTGCTAGCCCGTCCGTCAACTGGCTTCAGGACATCGGGGATCCTCAACTCGAGGCACTCATCGCAGAAGCACTGGCAAACAATGCCGACCTGCGCATCACCGCCGGGCGATTGGATCAGGCCCTGAGCGAAGCCGGGCTCAGCCGGGCCGCCCGGCTTCCGGACGCGGGGTTTGGACTGCAAGCCCAGCGCCAACGAACGGGCTCCACCTTTGGCTACCAATACCTGAATGATTTTCAACTCGGCATCAATCTCAGCTGGGAACTGGATCTCTGGAGGCGGCTTGCCAATGAAGCTCAGGCAAGCCGTGCGCAAGTCGAGGCCAGCGCTGCGGACTACGAGGCCGCGCGATTATCCCTGGCGGCACAGGTCAGCAAATCGTGGTTTAACCTCAAGGCAGCTCAGGCACAAACACAGCTCAGCCATAAGACCACGCGTTCCTACCGCAAAAACCTGGAAACCCTCGAAGCGCGATACGAGCGCGGACTGGGAGCCAGCCTCGAGCTACGGCAACTTCGCACCGAGGTCGCCAATGCCGAAGCCGAGCTCCACAACCGCCGCCGCGCGGCGCAACAAGCTTCGCGCAATCTGGAATTGCTCCTGGGTCGTTACCCCGCTGCCGAGCTAAAAAGCAAGCCCAAGCTCCCCGAGCTAAACAAAGCGGTTCCCGCGGGTATTCCCACTGAACTACTCGAGCGCCGCCCGGACTTACAGGCCGCAAAAGCCCGGGTTCAAGCCGCTGAAAAAACGACCCGCGCCCAGCGCAAGGTCTGGCTCCCCCGCCTGAGCCTGACTGCTTCCGGCGGAACGGCCTCTTCTGAATTCGAGGATCTCCTCGATGGTGATTTCCGCATCGGGAGCATCCTTGGCAATCTGACGCTGCCGCTTTTTCAAGGGGGCCGCATCCGGGCAAATGTGCAACGCGCCGAGTCCCTGCTCGCACAGGCCGAGGCCGCCTATCACAACACCGCGCTCCGGGCCTTTCTCGAAGTTGAGAACGCGCTCTCCGCTGAGCATTTCCTGAAGCTTGAATCCGAAAAACTCAAGCTCGCCCATACGGAGGCCAACGCTGCCGAGCGCCTCGCGTGGGAACGCTACCAAAACGGAACCCTTGATTTTATAAATGTTCTTATAAGCCAAAGAGCGGCGGCGCAGGCTCGCAGTCGCTACATCCATCTCCAGAACCAACGCCTGCAAAACCGCATCGATTGCCACTTGGCCCTGGGCGGCAGCTTTGAAACTTCATTATGAAAAAATTCCCGCTTCCCCTTCTCATTTTGGCAGGAGCCGCACTCATCGCGGGTATGCTAATTATTTTTCAGCCACAAGCCGAAAAAAGCGATGCCGCCAGACCACTTGCCAACGTAGAGGTGCTCACCGTCTATCCGGAAAATATTCAGTTAAGGGTCACCAGTCAGGGAACCGCCCTACCCCTGACCGAGTCCGATCTTGCGATTGAGGTTAGCGGACGCGTCATTGCAGTGGCAGATAATTTCCGTCCGGGAGGCTATTTCCAAAAGGGCGATGTTTTACTGGAAATCGACCCCCTTGATTACCGTGCCGCGCTCGCAGCTCGTGCCGCTGAGTTGGCACAGGCAAAGCTCGCCCTCGCGCAGGAAAAAGCCCTGGCGGAACAAGCCAAAGCCGATTGGGAATCCATCGGCAAAGGGCGGGCCAGTCCCTTAACCCTTCGTCAACCGCAACTGGAATACGCCCAAGCGGTGGTGGCGAGCGCCCGTGCGGCTCATGAACGCGCCAGCGCAGACCTCGCTAAAACCCGAGTACGCGCCCCTTATGATGGACGGGTCCTCGAGAAGAACATTGACCTGGGTCAACTCGCCAGCCCAAACAGCATGAGCCCCGCAGCACGGTTATACGCCACTGCCGCCGCGGAGGTCCGCCTCCCGATCACCGAACGGGAAGCCGGTTTGCTTCAAGACCCAAAGCAACACCGCGCACGGGTTACCTTGAGCCATGCCTCCCGCAAATGGACCGGTACCCTAAGCCGCATTGAAGCGACCATCGATACCAACAGCCGCCTCCTCTACGCGGTGGCAGAAATACCCAAGCCCTTCAACGGGCCGGAACCACTGCGGCGCGGTCTATTCCTCGATGCCGTGATTGAGGGTCGCAGCCTTCCAGCGGCCTACCGCATACCCCGCCTGGCATTGCGCGGCTCCAATACCGTTTATGTCCTGAGCGAAGAGAACACCCTGCAGACCCGCGAAGTGCGCATCGTGAAACGTGATCCGAACAGTGTCATCATTGATGCCGGCCTCCAAGCGGGGGATTCGGTCGCGGTGAGCCCCATTGCCTACTACGTTGAAAATATGCCGGTTAATATCCTGAAAAACGAATGATCCGCTGGTTTACAAAAAATGGCGTTGCCGCCAACCTCCTTGCAGCGATTGCGATTGTCTGTGGCTTTTATGTTGCCTCGACCATCAAGCTCGAGCTCTTCCCTCGGCTGGATCTGGACACCGTCACGGCGAGTGTGGTTTATCCCGGAGCCGCTCCCGAAGAAGTTGAAAGCGGAATCGTTGAACTCATGGAGGATCGCATCCAGGACCTCGAGGGAATCAAACGCATGCGTGGAACGGCCTCTGAAGGTTACGGAATTGTGGTCATAGAAGTTGAGCGCGGCTACGACGCCACCGAACTGCGCGACAAGGTAAAATCCCGCATTGATGGCATCACCAATTTCCCCCAGGAAGCCGAGCGACCCAACGTCGAGGAGCTGCTCGTTCGCAGCCCCGTTATCTTTCTGGCGCTCTACGGCGATACCAACATCAGGAACCTAAAGGAGATCGGGGAATACATCCGCGACGAACTGAATACCCGTTACGGCATCAGCCAAGTGGATATCAACGGAGTCGCCCCTTACGAGATTTCTATTAATGTATCGGAAAAATCACTGCGGCGATATGGCCTCACTTTCAGTGATGTGGCACAGGCGGTTCAACGCAACTCCATCGATATCCCCGGCGGAGCCATCAAATCACGCGCCGGGGAAATCCTCCTGCGAACCAACGCAAAGGCCTATCGGGCACCGGAATTTGAAGCCCTGCCTGTGCTCACCCGCCCCGACGGTGCCATTGTTACCCTGGGTGACATCGCTGAAATTGAGGATGGCTTTGTCGATGATGTATTAACGACTGAATTCAATGACGAACGCGCGGTACTCCTCTCGATTTACGCCCTTGGTAACCAGGGCGTGCTCGACATCGCCCAACGCGTGCGCGCGTTTGCCAAAGAAGTGGAGGGAGAACTACCACCCGGTATCGAAATCAAACCCACGAACGACTTTACCTATTACCTAACCGGACGCCTGCAAATGCTCATCGAAAACGGCATCTTTGGCCTGATTCTCGTTTTCCTGGTTCTCACGCTTTTCCTGCGCCCCTCCCTCGCATTTTTTGTTATGCTGGGTATCCCGATTTCTTTCCTGGGTGCCCTCACATTGCTCCCATGGTTTGACATCAGTATCAACCTCGCCTCTCTCTTCGGCTTTATTCTCGTGCTGGGTATCGTGGTCGATGATGCCATTATCGTGGGCGAAAGTATTTTTACCCAGTTTCAAAAACACGGCGGCTCGGGCGTTGAAGCCTCGGTCCAGGGAACCCAGCGTGTCTCTAGACCGGTAACTTTCGCAGTCCTTACCACCGTGGTGGCCTTTGTGCCGATTCTCACCATGCCCGGTTTTATCGGGAAATTCTTCTTCCCGATTCCGGTGGTGGTCATTGCCTGCCTGATCTGGTCGCTCATTGAATCCAAACTCGTCCTCCCCTACCACCTCACCCTTTGTAGGGTTGGCAGCGGTTCGGATCGCGAGAACCTCAACTGGTTGCTCCGCCAACAACGCAAAATTGCCGATGGCATGGAACGCTTTATTGAGCAGCGCTACCGTCCGCTGCTGGCACGTGCCATTCGCTATCGGTATGCCACCGTTTCCTTCTTCGTTGGCCTCCTTGCGATCATGCTCTCGCTCCTTGTCGGCAAGCACCTGCCCTTCGTCTTTTTTCCCGAGGTACCCTCCGATTACATGGTTGCCAAGCTGGTCATGCCGGAGGGAACCCCTTCAGAAACAACGGAAGCCGCCATCGAGAAACTCGAGACCAGCCTTCAGGAACTGCGGGACGAAATCAAAGCACAAGGTTATGGCGACCCCTTTGAAAATGTGACCGTGACCGCAGGCGGGCAGCCTTTTTCAAATATGGGTGGTCCCAACGGTTCGGTTTCCGGCACCATCAGCCCAAACCTCGGCGAGGTCGGTGTTGAGCTGAAAAAACGCGAAGATCTCGCCGACGGTGGCGATATTGAAATCCTCTCCGGCCCCAACCTGGCCAAACGCTGGCGTGAACTCACCGGCCCCATTGCTGGCGTCAAAGAACTGCTTTATGATGCCAACGCAGCCGGACAAGGCGGGAGCCCCATCGATATTCAGATTTCCGGACGCGATTTTGAGGAACTCAGCGAAGTTGCCAATGCGATAAAGCGTCAACTGGCCACCTACCAGGGGCTCTACGACATCCGTGATAACTACAGTAGCGGCAAACGCGAAATTCAGCTCAAGCTCAAACCCTCCGCCAAGGCGCTGGGCTTGCGCGCCGACGACCTCGGGCGGCAGGTGCGCGCCGCCTTCTACGGCATTGAAGCCCAACGCATCCAGCGCGGCCGCGATGATATCAAAGTCATGGTGCGTTACCCCCGCGAGGAACGCGAATCCCTGGAAAACCTTGAGGAGCTCCGCATCCGCACCGCACTTGGAGGCGAGGTTCCCTTCGAGGAAGTTGCCGACTTTGAAATCACGCAAGGCTTCTCAAATATCACACGGGTGGACCGGCGGCGCGTGCTCAACATCACCGCCAATGCCGATAAAGACGTCGCTGACTTGGAAAAAATCAAGGCAGACCTCAGTGGGCGCAACCGGGCGAATGCCGCTTACCTCGACAAGCTCCTGAAAGATTATCCCGGAGTTTCATGGTCCTTTGAGGGAGAAGCCCGCGAACAAGCTGACATTTTCAAGAGTCTCCTGCGCATGACCGTGCTGGTGCTCTTTATCATTTATGCCCTGCTGGCAGTGCCGCTCAAATCCTACCTGCAGCCCTTAATTGTGATGTTTGTCATACCGTTCGGGCTTATCGGTGCGATTCTGGGGCACATGCTCCTCGGTCAAGCGATGAGTATTCTCTCGATTCTGGGCTTCGTCGCACTCGCCGGGGTGGTGGTGAATGACAGCCTGGTCCTCGTCGATTTCATCAATCAGGAGCGCAAACGGGAAATCCCCTTGCGCGAGGCCATCGTCAATGCCTGCTCGGCACGATTTCGCCCCATCATTCTTACATCGCTCACCACCTTTGCCGGCCTGCTACCCCTTCTCTTCGAAACCAGTTTACAGGCTCAATTCCTTATTCCCATGGCCACCTCGTTGAGTTTCGGGGTTCTCTTCGCCACTGCGATGACCCTCCTCCTCGTTCCCGCATTCTACAATATTTTACAGGATTTCATCGAAGCGATCCTTAGATTTTGGAAAACGAGTTTTATGCCTTGGTTAAGTCGTAAATAGCATAGCCTGCCAAGAGTCCCGAAAATACCCGGCATGCGTCGCGCCAATTCCCCTGCAGGTATTCCCGGTCCACAACCTGAATGCCACTGGCAGCGCAGAACCCGTCAAATTCGCCAATTGAAAAAGGATTCGCGGGTTGGCTTTCAAACCATTGGTTCGGGTAGACCTCGTTTTGCACGCGGCGCCCCACCGTTAAATGACTGAGACGATTCCGCCAGAAACCGTGATTCACGAATCCAACGGTCACGTGCTTACCCACCCGAAGTGCTTCCGCTAGCGTCGCATCCGGACGTTCCAGCAAATCCACCGAGCGGCTTAGGATGACCCGGTCAAAACTACCCGCTTCAAAACTTTTAAGAATGGTATGCACATCTCCATGATAGGCCGGCACCCCGCGCTTCACACAACTGATGATCTTATCCAGCTCGATATCAACCCCTACGCCGTAAACCGATTTCTTTTGAATGAGCGATTCCAGCAAAACGCCCCGCCCGCATCCCAAATCCAGAATACGGTCACCCTCGTTTACCCAGCGGGCAATCACCTGAAAATCAACCTGACGTTTTTTTGCGTTGGGGTTCATCGGTCAGCGATCGAGAAACGTTCGAATTAATTGATCGAGCTTGGGCGCTCGTAAAAGAAAGGAATCATGCCCGGCATCCAGAGCCAGTTCCGCATAGCTGGCGGTCTTGCCCAGACGCAAGAGCGCTTCCACGACCTCGCGATTTGCCTGCGGCGGGTAGAGCCAATCACTCCCGAAACCAACCACCAGACCCGGTGCCTGCACGGCGTCGAGGGTAACATCCAGAGTCCCGTCCGGCCCGTGTAAATCAAAGCGGTCGAGTGCCTTGGTCAAATACAGATAGCTGTTGGCATCAAAACGGGACACAAACTGCTGCCCTTGGTAACGCAGGTAACTCTCTACTTCAAATTCCACATCAAAGTGCTCCCGGCCGGAATCCTCACCTCGGCGCTTGCGCCCGAAACGCGCTTCCATGCCAGCATCGGAAAGATAGGTGATGTGCGCCATCATCCGCGCGACCGCCAAGCCGTGCGCCGGCGGGGCATCGGAATCATATTTACCCTGCAACCAGGCGGGATCACGCATGATCGCTTGCCGCCCGGTATCATTAAAAGCAATCGCCTGGGCATTGTGCCGCGCGCAACATGCCAGCGCGATATAACGGCCCACCCGCTCGGGGAAATCGATGGCCCATTGCAAAGTCTGCATCCCACCCATACTTCCGCCCATTACCGCATGTAAACGATCCAAGCCCAGAGAATCCAGCAGCAGCGTCTGCGCCTTTACCATATCACGCACCGTCAACTTTGGGAAATCGAGATCATAGCGCGCACCGGTCTCGGGATTGATGGAGCGCGGCCCAGTGGAGCCCTGGCATCCACCCAGAACATTGGAACAAATGACGAAATATTTTTGGGTATCAATCGGCTTACCCGGCCCCACCATAAAATTCCACCACCCCTGCTTGCGCTCGGTCATATCGTAGACCCCCGCGCAATGGTGGTCTCCCGTCAAGGCATGGCAGATCAAAATCGCATTGGACTTATCTTTATTCAAGCGCCCGTAGGTCTCGTAGCGCAAAGTCAGCTCTGGGATTGACCCCCCCGATTCAAATTCAAAGGGCGCATTTGAAACAAAATCAGCGTGGGCAACAATGCCCACCTCCCCCTCCCCAAGGGCGGGTGCTACTGCTTCTGAATCGTTCATAATGCCAGATTTAGGCAGCTGTAACGGAATTGGCGAGCCATCATTTTACTCTACACCTGCCGCCTTAAAACGCGCTACCCGTATATCATTTTCCGGGCGTTGATCCCGCGCGCCGTCCTCCAGGCTCACGCGAGCGCCAATCTCAACCCCGATTTCCTCCTCCGCGGGTGGCAGATGCCTGAAAACCGCACGTTTCGCAATCGCCCCCGGCGCAAGTGAACTGAGGGTGAATCTTTCCGTCTCCTCACCCGTCTGCACCACCAGCAATTCCGCTTTTGGCATCCATGCCGTGCCGCGGTTTTCAATGACCACTTGGATGGGCACCCGCGTGCCCGGCAAGGAACCCGGCTCCAGATGGATTGCCGCCACCGCAAGATCCTGCAGATCACGGGTCTCCCGCTCACGCAAACGATCCCAATCCAAAAGACCGCCCCCATATTCCGCATCGTTCCCCGGCGCCCCCGCCTCGTTTAAGTGTTCTTCTAAAAGAGTTACCGCGGCCTCCGGCGAGAGTCCCCGGTTCTCAGAAAGCAAGGCGGCCAAAGTTCCACTCACAAAGGGAGTCGCCGCAGAAGTACCACTCACCTGCCGAGAGCCGCCCTCCGGATCCGCAACCGCCACACCGACCCCGGGCGCCGCAAGATCAATCGCCTCCGAGCGATTCGGGAAAACCGCATGCCGGCCCTTTCCATCCACCGCAGTAACCGCCAATACCTCAGGATAGGCAGCCGGATATACCAATTGCGCCAGCCCATCGTTGCCCGCCGCCGCTACCATTAAAACTCCTTTCTCACTCGCATAACGCACCGCCTCGCGCAAAACATGGGTCTCGCGATACAATCCCAGACTCAGATTAATGATATCCGCACCCTGATCCACCGCCGCTACAATAGCCGCCGCAACCGCAAAACTCGAACCCACCCCCAGCCCGTCCAAAACGCGGAAATCCAACAAACCCGCCTCAGGCGCAATCCCCAAACTGCCCGAGATAATGGAGGCCACCCCCGTGCCATGCGCCTTTGCCTCAAGCTTTGTGCGATCCTTTCCAACCCAGTCATCCGAATCAATTTTTACCGCTTCAAAGACCGCATGCTCCGCAATGCCCGAATCCACCACCGCTACCAGGATGCCCGCACCCTTTCCCTCCAAACCACCCCCTGCGATTTCAAGGGCTGATGCCCCATAAGCGCTCAAAGCAGCAAGCAGTTTCGGATTGCGCTCCAGCGGAGGTGCCGGGCGTTGCACCCGATAATTAAACTCAACCTGCCCTCCGTATTTTGCGGGATCCACCGCCCGAAGCAAATCCGGTCGCAAACGCAGCATACGCAAAGCTTCTAAATTTCCCTGAATCGAATGCCCCGCCTGCGTCAAGGCATTGAAATACGCTTGGTAGCCCTCGGTATCAGAAAAATAGACCAGCACCGCATCCTTAACCGCATCCGCCGGGAAGCGCACACCCCACTCAACCGGCGGCGGCGGAGCCTCGGCAATCGGTGGCATCGACCTTGCCTCTGCCACAAGGGAATCGTCCGTGCTAGCGGGTGCGGAATCACCCGCCTCGCGGGGAGCGAGATACCACCCCAGCGCGATTGCCAAGACCAGCCAGAGGTATTTCCATTTATTCGACACCGTCATACTAAAACATCCTCAATCAAAATTTTAAAGCGTCCGCGGATCCAACATCCAGCGCAATTCCGCCGGACCTGTCTGTCCGTGATTAGGAAAAGGCGCCCAGTTGAATTGCAATAACACACAGGTTTTCATGACAAGCCGCGCCCGGTATCGTTCCCCGCTCATCAAAAGTGAAGCCAGCATCTCCATGTTTGGGTTGTGCCCTACCAGCAGGACGTCTGGCTCCATTGCCTCCACAGCCGAAACCCCCTCCACCGGCTTCCCTTCGGGCACC
>CBFHXZ010000038.1:0-14000 GCA_965659965.1 Coraliomargaritaceae bacterium | reverse complement strand
AAAGAAGAAGGGGGCGGTATTGCGGGGACATTGACTAAGGCCTACGCTGCATGTTTGCGCATTGCGATGCGTGCCCGTGTGGTCGTCTTGACTGGCGTTGCGCTTACTTTCGTTCTGACGCTCTGGGTCGGCGCGAAAATGGGTGGCGAATTTGTGCCCCGCCTTAGTGAAGGAGCCGTCGCCATCAATACGATTCGCCTCGCTGGAGTTTCGATCCCTGAATCGGTCAAATACAATACGCGTATCGAACAGATCCTTTTGAAAAACTACCCGGATGAGATTCGCCACATCTGGAGCCGTATCGGCTCAGCGGAAGTCGCCACCGATCCGATGGGGACGGAACTGACAGATATTTTCGTCTCTCTGAATCCTCGAGAAGAATGGACGAAAGCCAAAAGCCAAACGGAACTGGTCGCCGCGATGCAAGCGACCGTGGCCGAGCTACCAGGCCTAAACATGGCTTTTACACAACCGATTGAGATGCGGCTCAATGAGATGGAATCCGGTATCCGTTCCGACGTAGGTATCAAGATCTACGGCGACGATTTTGACGAACTGGTGCGACTCAGTGACCAAGTGCAGCGCATTTTACTTGATGTCGAAGGGCATGGGGACATCTCCGTCGATCAGTTAACCGGACAGCCGACACTGAAGATCGACATCAATCAGGATGTCATCGCACAGCACGGTATATCCACGCGCCATGTGATGAGTATTGTCGAATCCATCGGCGGCACCCGAGCCGGACAAGTATTTGAGGGGCAACGCAACTTCCCCCTCGTGCTGCGTCTCCCGGATGCATTGCGCACCGACATGGAAGCTTTGCGTAATACAATCATCCCTACTGCCGAAGGGCAGCAGCTACCGTTACACAGACTCGCCGACATTCGGATCGAAGATGGCTCTGCCACGATCAACCGTGAATGGGGCCGACGCTTAATTCGTGTGCAGGTCAATGTAGATGACCGTGACGTTTCCTCATTCGTCGCCGAAGCAAAAGAGAAGATTAACGAATCACTGGAACTGCCCGAGGGCTATGTGCTCGATTGGGGCGGTCAATTTGAGAACCTCGAACGCGCTCAGACACGCCTCGCCATCGTAGTGCCCGTGACGCTCGCGGCTGTCTTCTTCCTACTCTACTTCAGCTTGAAAGATATGCGTGACGTATTGCTCATCTATAGCGGTATTCCACTCGCTCTCATTGGGGGCATCCTCACCCTCTGGTTTAGAGGCATCCCTTTTAGTGTGAGTGCAGCCGTCGGCTTTATAGCCTTGAGCGGTATCGCCGTCCTGAATGGTCAAATTCTGATTTCAGCGATTCGGTCTTATCGAGAACACACGGCAGATATACGTGAAGCCGTAACACAAGCTGCCTGCCAACGCCTACGTCCTGTGCTGGCAACAGCTTTGACTTCGGCTGCGGGATTTTTACCGATGGCTATATCAACAGGCGTAGGCTCTGAGATTCAACGCCCTCTAGCCTCTGTCGTGGTCGGTGGCATTCTGACTTCGACCCTGTTGACTCTTTTGGTTCTGCCACTGCTCTATGAACTGTTCGGGGTTCGAAGAAGGTGCCCGTGATAACTTGCGTCTTAAAGACTTATGAATCGGGGTTCAAATCCTGTCGGGCTAACCGGTAGATTTGCCAATAATTTGCCAATTTACATTCAAAAGGCTGCATTTCATTTCCCTTTGGTGCAAAAACCTTTTTTCAGAAGCTGCTGATTAACAATACTAAATGCAACGAGATGCAGAATTAGGAAAACTGGAATCAGGTTCAAATCCTGTCGGCCCGACCATGAGAATAATGCCTCTCCACCCCGAGGGGCTTTTTTATGCACTGCGTCCACCATTTTGAACCTGCGAACCAGCAGGTTTAACGCAGCATTTTCAGGAACAAATGTTCCGCCCGGAAAATGCGAAGAGGGCGCAGCAATCCTTTCGGCCCGACCATGAAAACTCTCACTTGCTATTGTGTTGCTTGTTTTTATTAGGCAATCGCAAACAAACTCGCGACGGCTCTGTCTTACAAAAACTTATACAGCTTAGAGAAAGCATCGATTCCAGTAGTCGAGCCGGATTCATTGAGCGGGAAAGCCATTCCAAGTATAGCTTATTACCTTTCAAAGACCAAAAAATTAGCGGTAACTTTATCCCTGGCAATTGGAACAACGCTCATGGATAAAGACATTGCCCCTGGCTCAAACATCTTAAAAGAAGCCCTTGGTGTGATTTCCAAAAATCCAAAGAGCGATTTAATTATTATTACCTACTTCAGTCAGCTCCGCCATCAAGACCCTTGGGTGGTGGAACCCAATATCCGCGGTACTCCCTATTAAAACAGATTCAGACTGCTGCTGCGCTCTTGATATCAAAAAGATACTTATCCAGCTTGTTGGCCGTAATGACCCCGTAGTTCATGGAACCCAGCCAGCCCGACATGATAATACCCACCGACCCGGCATGATAAAGCCCTGTGATTTGATTGGGTAAATCCATTGAAACCTTAAGGCCTTCAAATTTGGTCCCAAAGGAAGTGCCCTGCATGGATTTTGTATAATGATTCACGGTGCGGGGCGTGGCTGCTTCCAAGTGGTCGATTTTCTCGCGCACCCCGGGAATAAAGCGTTCCAAGCTCTCAACGCATTCCTCGCAGAGACGTTCTTTTTCGCGTTGATATGCCTCATCGCTCAAAGCGTTCCACTCATCCCAGCGAGCATTCAGGGAGGCAACCACGATGTAACGCGGTTCTTTCAAATGCGGGCGTGTTTCGGGGTAATAGACCGAGAAGGTATGACTGGTGGTCTTGATGGAAGTCAGTTCCGCAATAGAATATTCCGGTGCAGCGGAAGTAAAAACAAGGTCACCAATATTGGGTATGGTTTCGCCCTTTTTAATCCCCATATAAACCTGACAGGAACTGGTATTGTTACGAACCGCCTTCGCTTCCGCCAAAAATTCCGGACTGAAATTTTCCTCGCCCGCAAGGTGCTCGATGGTATTGCGAACATTGGCATTAGAGAGCACCGCCCGGGTGGTGATGCGACGGCTCGGGAAGGTTTCCTCACCCGTGTTCTGACTGCGGGCACGCACCGCCACGACCTCACCGTTTTCCACCTCAATTCCTTCGACCAAGGCGCATTTGCGCACCTCGCAACCATTAGCCTTCAACTCCGCCACCATTTTCTTAATCAACGTATCGGTGCCGCCCTGGAAGGTGAAAACACCCTTATTCATGAAATTCGAAAAAACAATACCGTAAGTGATCGCGGGATCGTTTAGATGGGAACCGTTGGCATAGGAAATGGGCTCCATCAAAAGCCGGTGCACGTCGGTGCGGCCGGGGAAAAATTCCTCAAACATTTCTCCGGTGGTCTGGGTATTTTCGTCGTAGAAATTCATTTGGGCGAGGTGGGTGTAGAAACCCTCAACCTTCTCGCGCTCAATCCCAAAATCCTCCACTAGAATGCGTGTGAAATCCTCCCGATCAAAAGTGGTCCACACATCCATCTGCGGATTAATAAAACGAACGTCCTTTAGTTGATGAATGGAATCGGCAATCTCGCGCGTCCAGTATTTACGACAAGACTTCACCATCCCATACGGAAACCCGTGCAGCGAAATATCAAAGATGTGCCCTCCCGGGCGTTTGAACCAGGTTGCCAAGCCTCCAAATTGGTAATGGTGCTCCAGGAGCAGAACCTTGTGCCCGTTCTTGGCGAGGTAGTTGGCACTGGTGAGGCCGCCCAAACCGGAGCCTACCACCACCACGTCGTAATTGTCATCAATGCCTTCTAGCCAGTCTTTCGCCATAATAAGTAATTAACATCTGTTAAACAGTCCGCCTTGTGGGATTTTTCAACCCCCAAGTTACATTCGCGACCTACAAAGGCAGAATATTAGAAACCCATCAGGCTTGTGGGTGCGTCTTCTTCTTCCTGCAGGGCCTTTCGACGCGCCAATTCTTCATCCATTTCCCGAGCAACCAGCAAGAGCGCCGAACCCAAGCGCTTGGCACGCACCACTGCGTCTTCACGCTCCATATCACAGCCAAAAATAGACAAGCGTTCCTCGCCCTCCACTGGGCGACCCAGCTTTTTCCAATAAGATTCACCCGCCTGCAATTTCAATAACTGGTTGAATTCCGAAGTGGTCATACCGGAACTGCGCTTGTAAACCTCCAGCACGGAGCGTCCACCCAGATAGAGCACATGAATATCCCAACCGGGTGAAGCTCGCTTGGGATCCATATCCGAGGACTTTGGCTTGCTGCCATCCGCGCTCTTGAAATAAATGCGCAGCTTTGCATCCGGCATCAGTTCCTGATACGCAAGGTATGGCATCCCTCGTTGGCGGTTCAATTTGGTAGCATCATCCCGATAAACAATCCCCCCAGAGCGAAAAAGGCGCGACTCAATCGTGCTGAGGCTCTCCCCTATCCGCGCCTGCGCCTGCGGCAGGCTTCCAAGCAACAGAAAGAGCACACTGAACAAAAATCGCGTTTGAAGCGTGTTTGAGGCTTTCATGATGCAGCAAAGCATCCCAAGATAAGGCCCAATTGACAAGCAGAAGCACACTCTAATGCCAAATCAGTTTTACAACGACTTCGACCTGGAACGGTTTCCCGAAACTCCCATCCCCGAGGCAGACTACCGTAACCCCTTCCAAGTCGAGCGCGACCGCATCATCTTCTCCTATCCCTTTCGCCGCCTCCAATCCAAAACCCAGGTCTTTCAATCAGGCGAATACGATTTCTACCGCACCCGCCTCACCCACTCGATCGAAGTCGCCAAAATCAGCCGTTCCATTTGCGAATATCTTCGCGCCCGCTCGCCCCTCCTCCGCGAAGATTTCTATATCGATGCCGACTTAACAGAAGCCATTGGCCTCGCTCACGACCTGGGTCACCCGCCCTTCGGGCACATCGGTGAGCGCAAGCTCAACGAACTCATGGCAGACTCGGGCGGCTTCGAGGGCAATGCCCAGACCCTGCGCATTCTCACCGAACTCATCTATGAACGCCCGGGCAGCACCAAGGGCATTGCTCCCACCCGCGCCTTCCTTGACGGCGTCATGAAATACAAAGCCCTTCAATCCGAATGGATTACTCGCGATGCCAAGCCGCCCAAGAACCACTTTATCTACAATGAGCAAGTTAACTGGCGAGAGACTATCCTCGACCAAAACAACCTGCCCGACGAACTACAGGACCCGAAATCCCTCAATCACTTCAAAAGCATCGAGTGCCAAATCATGGACTGGGCCGACGATACCGCCTATTCCCTGCACGATATTGTAGATGGCATTCACGCCCGCTACCTTACCATCGGCAGCATTGCAGAATGGGCAAACGCTCAAGACCTAACCCAGGCTGAACAAGCCCTTCTCGATACCCTCTGCACCGTCATTCGCGAAAACCGCTACGAACCTTATTTCGGTTCTCGTATCGGACATTTTGTGCACGCCTGTTCCCTCGCCCCACGCAGCGGCACACTCAGCGATCAGACCAACCGCCATGCTTTCCAACTGGAAATTGACCCCGAAGTTGTCATTGAGAGCAAACTCTACAAAGCCCTCGCCCTCGATCTTATCTTTCGCTCAACCCAGCTCCAACAGATTGAATTCAAAGGCGGGCATATCCTCGAAAAAACCTTCCGCGCGCTTGAGGCGCAATGTCTCCAGTCAGGGGAATCCGGCCTCAATATTCTACCCGCTTCCGTTCAGGCGCTCCTCGATGCGGAAACAGATCCCGCCGCCCGCAAACGCCGCCTCTGCGATTACCTTGCCGGTCTCACCGACGGTCAGGCCGTTCGCACCTACAAACGACTCTTTCATGCCGACTTCGGCTCAATTGCCGAACTGGTCTAAAGCTTAAACTTATTCCGGTCGTGGAAAAGATTTCCCCAAATTCCTCTAACCTCCGTAAAGCCATCGGCCCGGGTCTCCTCGTAGCCTGTGCTGCCATTGGCGGTTCACACCTCGTCTGGTCCACCCGTGCTGGTGCTGAATTCGGCTGGGCGCTCCTCGGACTCATCCTCGCTGCCAACCTCCTCAAGATGCCCTTCTTCCTATACGGGCAACGCTACACTGCCGCGACCGGCGAAAGCCTCCTCGCGGGTTACCACCGCAAAAGCCCCGCCTGTGTCTGGGTCTTCCTTGGCATTAATATCCTGACAGGCACCATCAATATTGCCGCCGTCAGTATGCTTGCGGGTGCCCTTTTTGCCAGCTGCGGCATCACCCTTAGCGTCACTACCCTTACCCTTGGAATCATTGCCCTCTGCCTGATTCTGATTCTGCTGGGACACTACCGGCTCCTCGACGGCATCGCTAAAATCCTGATTCTAACCCTGACCCTTGGCACAGTAACCGCAGTCATTCTCGCACTCCTCAACCAGCCCGAGACCGCCGTCACTCAAGCAATAACCAATCCCTACACCTGGGCGAGCTTTGCATTCCTGATCAGCCTCCTCGGCTGGATGCCTGCACCGGTCGACCTCTCTACCTGGTCATCCCTCTGGATGTTCAGTCGCGAAAAACAAACCGGGCACCCAGCTACCGTTCGTGAGACCCAATTCGATTTCTTCCTCGGCTACGGCATGACCACCCTGCTTGCCGTTCTTTTCCTTGCCCTTGGAGCCCTCGTCTTCTTTGGCAGTGGAGAACCCCTTGCCACCGGCGGGGTCGCCTTTTCCAAACAACTGGTTGCCCTATACACCGAAACAATCGGCGAGTGGTCACGCTGGCTCATTTTAGGTGCTGCCTTTGCCACCATGTTCAGCACCAGCCTTACCTGCATTGATGGCTACCCGCGCTCCCTCGCCGCCGCATGCACCCTTGTGGTACCCTCACAAAAAGACCGCCTCCAGACCCTTCAGCATCTCTGGCTCTTCCTCTGCTGCGTCGGCGCCGCCCTCATCGTCAGCCTTTGCGTTGAAAACCTCCTCACCCTCCTAAGTTTTGCCGCGATCATTTCATTCCTGACCTCACCCATCCTCGCCGCCATCAACTGGATGGTCATGCGCGGTGAAAACGTCCCCCCTCAATACCGACCAGGGCTTTTTCTCAATATTCTCAGTGCCGCCGGCCTTTGCTTCTTTGTCCTCATGGCACTCGGTTATTGCTACATGCGCTTTTTTATCTAGCGATTCATATACCCTTGACAGTATATTCCAAAAATAGAATATGCTGCACCTATGGAAGCCTCAGAAATCTACAAAGCCCTCGCGGACATCCAACGGGTACGCTTACTGAGTCTCATTCAGACAAGCCCGCTTTGCGTCTGCCACCTACAAACCCTACTGGATGCGCCACAGGTCAAAATATCCAAGCAACTCGCCTATCTAAAAAGCCTGGGACTGGTGGAAGCCGAGCGGCGGGGCAACTGGATGATCTACCGTATGGCGCAACCGGTTCCAAGTTTGCTGGCAACCAATTTGCAACACCTCCGCAAGAGTGAAGACAGCAACGGTCGGCAGCTTCAGGCCGATACCCGTGCCCGTACCCAACTGCTCAAACAACTGACCACCCCAAAATCCGCCTGCCCTGAAATTCTTTTTAAAGCCCTCTGTAGCGCATAAAATCCATCCAACTATGACCGAAGAAAAATCAAACATACCCGAAAAAAAGCCGTCGAAAAAAGCTGAACCGGAAGGCTTTTTCAAACGCATCTTCACGAAAATGGATACCGCCATGAAGGCGAAAGCCGAAGCGCAGTCCGACAACGCCTGTTGTTCCGGCGACAAAGATGACGGCAAGGGAGGCAAGTGTTGCTAGAACAATTCGCCAATCGTCTGGTCTACGACCTGGCGGGTCTCGACCCCGATACGAAATTGGGCGGAGCCCTTCATTTCTTTGTCTATGACACCATCAAAATTTTCTTACTACTGGCGGTAATGATCTTTGCCATTGGGGTACTGCGGACCTGGTTACCGGAACAGCGCCTCCGTGACTGGATGAATCGTGGTGGCATCTGGGGCAATTTGGTTGCAGCGCTCTTTGGAGCGATCACCCCTTTCTGTTCCTGCTCCTCGGTCCCGATTTTCATCAGCCTCCTAAAGGCGGGTGTTCCGCTTGGGGTCACCTTTTCCTTTCTCATCACCTCACCCATAATCAACGAATACCTCGTTATTTTAATGGCAGGCGAGTTTGGAGTGCCCGTAACCATCGCTTATGTTTTAAGCGGGCTTTTTATAGGCACTGCTGCGGGCGCAATTCTCGGTAAAATGAAACTCCGCCACCTCCTCGAAGGTGATTTTATCGAGGCCCGAAATAGCGAATCCAGCACCCGGGAATTCACTTTCCTTTTGCGTCTTCGCTATGGATTGGATGAAGCGGCGAGTGTTATTCGTCAGATTTGGATCTGGATCATTGTAGGCGTCGGTATTGGCGCCTTCATCCACAACTACGTGCCCCAAGAAACCATTCACGCTCTAATTGAAGCCACCGGTATTTTTTCTGTTCCGCTCGCCACCGCCCTCGGGGTTCCCATGTATGGCAGTTGCGCCGCCATTGTGCCCGTTGCCGTCGTCCTTTTCCAAAAGGGCATTCCGCTTGGTACCGCCCTTGCCTTCATGATGGCAATGGCCGCCCTTAGCCTGCCCGAAGCGATCATGTTGCGCCGCACCATGCGCCTCCAACTCATCGCCCTCTATTTTGGCATCACCACCCTTGCCATTATCTTTACCGGTTATCTTTTAAACGCCCTTGCCCAATTCCTCTAATCAGCACTCCAACTTAACTATGAAAAAACCTAAAGTACTCATCCTTTGCACTGGAAACTCCTGCCGCAGCCACATGGCGGAGGGCATCCTTCGCGCCGCAGCCGGCGATCTGCTTGAAGTCTTCAGCGCAGGTTCCAAACCCAAGGGTGCCGTCCATCCCCTCGCAATCGAAGCCCTTGCCGAAATTGGTATCGACGCTTCCGCTCACACCTCTGATCACCTCGAACAATACCTCGACGCGGGCATCACGACCGTCATTACCGTTTGCGGAAATGCCGACCAAGCCTGCCCCACTTTCCCTGGTATGGCCAACCGTTACCACTGGGGTTTTGAGGATCCACCCCACGCCATCCGCGAGAACGAAACCGAACTCGACGCCTTCCGCCGCATCCGCGACCAAATCAAACTGGTCTTTGAAGCTTACGCCGCCGGTTACCGCGAAGCACATACCGCTTAACCCCACCTGTCATGCGCAACAAGCTCATTGCCGAAGCTATCGGCACTTACTTCCTCTACCTCATTATCGGGATTTGCATCACCCCGCCAACCGCCGGAAATTTTACCCCGCTGGCGGTTGCCATTGGTCTCGCCGCCCTCGTTTATAGTTGTGGTCATATTTCAAAAGCACACTTCAACCCTGCTACAACCGTGACCTATCTCTGTGCCGGCACCCACCCGCCACGTGAATTCCTCCCTTACCTCTTGGTGATCTACCTCGCCGCCAGTGCCGCCGCCGGTACCCTCCAAGGCCTCTTCCCCACCGAACTGACCCAAGTCTCAGCTCTACAACCCGACCAACCACGCGCCGTTATCGCGGAGTTCCTCTTCACCTTTGCTCTCATGTGGGTCATCCTGAATGTCGCCATCGCCCAGGGAACGGTGGGAAATGGTTTTTATGGAATTGCGATTGGTGCCATCGTTGGCGCAGGAGCCTATGCCGTAGGCCCGGTTTCATTCGCAGCCTTCAACCCCGCTATTACCCTTGCCCTTTGTATTAACGGGTTTCTCGCATGGGACTGTTTCCCAATCTACACCCTTGCGCAAATCCTCGCCGCCACCGCCGCCGGTTTCCTCTTTCGCTCCATGAATATTACCAACCCCGCCGAGCGAGCGACCTAAGTCCGGACACCCGAAGCACCCAGCTTTTCCACATATTTCGCGATCAGGTCGTATTCCAAATTCACACGGTCACCCGATTGCTTGCGGTGTAGATTCGTAACCTCCATCGTGTGCGGAATGAGCCAAATCGCAAAGCCGCTGTCATCCACTTCCGCTACCGTCAGCGAAATACCGTCCACGGCAATACAACCCTTATGCACCACGTATTTCAAATCCTCTACTGCCGGTTTGATACGCATGAAATAATCTTTTCCACGCGCTTCAATCGTTTCAAGCACACCGGTACCATCGACATGCCCGGTCACAAAATGCCCACCCATTCGCGTCGTTGGCAGTAAGGCTCGTTCCAAATTTACCACGCCCCCCGGTCCAACCTCACCAATCGAAGTCAAACGTACGCTTTCTTCAAGCAGGTCGAACTCCACCCGTCCGGATTCAATCGCCACTGCGGTGAGGCAACAGCCATTCACCGCTACGCTGTCACCCAAGTGCAGCCCCTCCGTCACCTTGCCGGCCTCCAGAACCAGACGCCAACTCTGTTCAACTGCATCAAAGGCAAGCACCTTGCCTAGCTCCTCTACAATTCCTGTAAACATAACCTACTGGTAAGCACAAAGACCCGCTTTGTCGCCTCAATAACCACTTTTGTTATATTTTTAATTTTTAGGAAATTTGTTTCGCATATACGCTCCATTTTAACTATTTGTATATAAAAAGAATTTATTGTGGCTGGCATCTATCAATCCCCTCGGATCCGGAGTCTACTCATCAGCAGTGGCATCCTTGGTCTCCTTGTAACCTTCCTCATTTTCGTGGCGATTCCGATGACCCACCTAATGACGGACTACGAGCAACCACCCGAAAGCATCGAGGAGTGGATTGTTGCCACGCCGCCTCCGCCACCACCCCCCGAAGAGGAAGAACCGCCGCCCGAATTGGAAAGCGAACCGCCACCCATCACGCTTGAACAGCTCGACGTGATCCTCAATCCCGGCACCGGATCCACCGGTCTCATGGCGGGGGACTTTGCCCTCCCCCACCTTCGGCAGGTCAACCAACAAGATCTTGGTTCACTCGAAATCTTTGAAATCGGCGACCTTGACCAACTGCCCCGCCCCCGCCGCCAGATGCCTCCGGTCTTCCCACCCAACGCCCTGCGCATGGGCCTCAACGGCCGCGTCCTACTCGAGTTCATTATTACCGCTGAGGGGCGAGTCATAAATGCCAAGGTCATCAGTTCCAGTGACCCCATCTTTGAAAGCTATGCCATCGAAGCGGTTCGCAAATGGGTTTTCACCCCCGGCGAAAAAGATGGCAAGAAAGTCAACACGCGTACGCGCGTGCCAATTCCCTTTAACGTCCTGTAAACAAGCCGCGCCTCGTTTAAAAGTAATCCGTCCCGAAAACCAAACCCCTGATTATCTCACCTAGCCAACTTGGGGGCAGGTAACTCTAGCCCTGCGAACTGGCCGACGCATTCGGTATAATTGACCCGACGGAACACGAAAGTGAGGTGTAGCTGGGCTTGCTCGCCTCTTTTTTTTGTAATATTTAAACCTCTTTTGCCTATCATGGGCACCGCCATGGTTTGGATATTTTTTCAAAGCATGCCCCCGCAGGATTCTCAATTTTTGGCTCAGCTTCAAGTGTGCCATTGGATCCCGCAGATTTCCCACCGCTTCCTTGCGCCATATGCGCAAATCAAAGCCGAGAAATCCCAAAGAAAGTGAATAGCGTACAGAGCTCATGATTTATTATTATAGAATAGGTACTAAACTTTAATTAAATGTTTTTTTATGTTATTTTTAAATAAAATTAAATGGCCAATGGGCAGATTTGTTCCGAGGCGCACAGCGCCGACATGACCGGGCGCGCAGCGAAACGAACCACTACAGTGAAAATCTGCCCTCCCTAATCCTGCCAAACAAAACAAGCACTCGGCTCCTCTGAAGGCTTGTTTTGAAAATGGTGCCAATGGGCAGATTTGAACTGCCGACCAAAGGCTTATGAGTCCTCTGCTCTACCACTGAGCTACATTGGCAAATTGAAGTTGTGGATGAAACTCGTATTGCGGCACAAGTCAAGACTTGCTCCACAAACCGAAAGTCATCCTCTAGGCGATTTATCCGACAGTAGCGGCGCTCATTTCGTTGTGCGCCTTCTCAGCTAGTGGGGTCGAAAGATAGCGCTCACCGAAACTGCAACCGATTGTCACGATAGTCTTACCCTTCATCTCGGGGCGCTTTGCCAATTCCATGGCTGCCCAGACATTTGCCCCGGTGGAAATACCACCCAGGATTCCGTCTTTTTCAGCGAGGGCTTGCGCGGTGGCAAAGGCGTTCTCGTTCGAGACTTTAATGATATCATCAATGATCTCGGTATTGCAATTTTTTGGAATGAAGCCTGCGCCGATTCCCTGAATCTTGTGGGGACCGGGTTGACCACCGGAAATAACCGGACTAGCTTCAGGCTCAACCGCAACAGTAAAGAGTTCTTTGCGCGATTTGATAACCTCCGAAACACCGGTAATGGTTCCGCCCGTTCCGACTCCTGAAACAAAGGCGTCGATCTTACCATCGGTTGCGGTCCAAATTTCCTCTGCGGTAGTCTTGCGGTGAATTTCGGGATTGGCCGGGTTTTCAAACTGTTGTGGCATGAAGGCTTTCTCGCCGTATTCCTCGACCAGTTCCTTAGCGCGGGCGATGGCCCCGGGCATACCCTTGGGTCCTGGGGTCAAAACGATCTCTGCTCCCAACATGCGAAGCAATACGCGGCGCTCGAGCGACATCGTCTCGGGCATGGTGAGGATAAGTTTGTAACCCTTGGCAGCACAGACAAAGGCGAGGGCAATACCGGTGTTACCGGAAGTGGGCTCTATAATAATACTGTCGGCGTCGACCTTGCCTGCAGCCTCGGCGGCTTCAATCATAGCCTTGCCGATGCGGTCTTTCACGCTCGCAAGTGGATTGAAAAATTCGCACTTGAGATAGATGTCAGCCTCCAGCCCCTTAGAAAGGTGATTGATTTTAACAAGGGGTGTATTGCCGACGGTTTCGTTGATGGATTGGTATGCTTGGCTCATAATAAATAATAATCTAAAACTTGACTAAAAATAGTAAGCTACGCAAACGCTGCAAGCTCGCAACTTAAAAGACGACCACCTCGAAACGAGCCCACTAACGACGGCGGGGACCGAAGCTGCGACGGGGAGCATTGCGGCGTACTGCGGCATTACGGAGACGGTAAACGATTCGCGCTTTGTCCAAATCGTGCGGACTCATCTCCATCTTTACGGTATCACCCGTAGTAATCTTAATGAAATGTTTACGGAGTTTGCCGGAAATGTGCGCTAAAACGCGGTGACCGTTTTCCAATTCAACTCGAAACATCGTACCCGGCAAAACCGATACAATTTTACCTTCGACCTCAACTACATCTTCACTGGGTGCTTTCGCCATAAAATATTTTTAATAACTAAAGTAAGTGAGACAATCGTCACCGCTCCGAAAGTCAAGAGCCCTCTAATCGACCTGACAGCACTATAATCTCGATATTTTTCAAACTAAGCACCAAGGTATCCAAGCTTCGAACCAGCCCGCAGCCAGTCATGGAACCCCAACCCTGTCCTTTTGAAAAAATACACCCCTCCGAACTCCAGAGGGATGCGGACTACTTCATGACGCACGCCTATAATGAAGCGATTGAAGCCTGGAAAAAAGACGAGGTTCCCATCGGAGCCATTATCGAACATGGCGGTCGCATTATCGCAGCGGCACACAATCAATCCCGCTCCACCAAAGACCCCACCGCCCATGCCGAGATCCTCGCAATTTCGCAGGCTGCCCATGCCTTGGGCGACTGGCGCCTCAACGAGTGCACCCTCTACGTAACCAAAGAACCCTGCCCCATGTGCTCCGGCGCACTCGTCATTGCGCGGATTGGTAAAGTCTTCTACGGCCTTCACGACGAAAAAATGGGCTGCCTTGGCGGAGCCACTGACCTCGGTGCCCTCCCCCGCAGCAACCATCAATTTGAATCCACCGGCGGCATTCTCGAGAACCTCAACCACGAAATCCTGCGCGCCTTCTTTGAAAAAAAACGCTCGGACAACGCCGCCCGCAAAAACAATCCCTCTGAAATCGATAATTTTGAATCCCC
>CBFHXZ010000037.1:0-14844 GCA_965659965.1 Coraliomargaritaceae bacterium | reverse complement strand
CTGTGACCCAGAAATGCCACTTTGTGGACGATGGAACTGCTCTGCTTTGTTGAGACGCCGTGCCCGCTAAACGACCCACCAGATAAGACCCGCTGACGTTTATCAAAAGGGTTGCCAGCGGCAACTGCACTCCCAATCCGTTTGCGAGCCCTTCGATACTGATGCGCAAACACCCGCCCAGAGCGGAACCCAGCGCGATGACCCATAACTCTTTTATCCGAATCGTTTTCACAAGTATTTACCCATCCATCCAATTACCACACAGGAGTAAGGCCGTCAGCCCCAGGCCCACACTCAAGAGTACATAGACAACCAAAGCCACCCGCCGACCCTCCGACAAAAGACCCAGGTTCTGAAGACTGAAGGCGGAAAAGGTCGTGAAGCCGCCGCAGAAACCCAATAATAAGTAACCCAGGCCAGGTTGTTCGATTGCCATATCCATAACAGCACCCATCAGCCCGCACCCCGCTACGTTCACGAGCAGGGTTCCCCACGGAAAGGATTCGTCGCGCCCGGTAGTCGCAAGCGTGGTCACAATATGACGCCCTACCCCGCCAATTGAACAACCCATAACTCCGAGTAGCATTTCCACCCATGCATCTATGTAAGAATACGCGCTCCTGTAAAGCCCCCGATGTGGGTGTTTTCAGCATCGCCAAGCCCCCCACAGCTCCCAACACTCACAATAAATGGATCTCCGCAAAAAAATATACGCCCTCATTAAAGCATCCGACTACGTTCCCCTGCGCCAAGAGGAAATCATCGCCGTCCTTAAACTCAACAAAGACGCCGCCCGGCGCGCGCGCAAAATCCTAAACGCGCTCCTCGAATCCGGAGAAATCGCCCGTATCAAAAAAGACCGACTGTGCCTGACGGACGACGCCAATCTCGTCAGCGGGCGTATTCAGTTCCGTCAGAGCGGTTCTGCCATCCTCATTCCCGATGCCGACGCGGGTAAAAAAGGCGTTGCGGGGCATCCGATTAATGCTGAGGACACCGGCGTGGCACTGCACGGCGACCACGTTCTCGCCCGCATCGAGGAAGGCCGTCAACGCGGTTACTATCGCGGACGCCGCCGGGAACGAGATACCCGAGGCCGCGCCAAGCGCGACCCCAACGAAAAGCCCAACGTTCGCGTCATCCGCATCCTAAATCGCGCCCGCGAAACAATCGTCGGTAATCTAAAGAAGGGCCGCCACACCTATTACGTCATTCCTGACGACCCCCGCATCATTCAGGATTTCATCGTGCCCGATCCCCGTAATTATGGTATCAAGCCCCTGCCCAAGGTCGGCGACAAAGTCGTCGTCAAACTGCTGGACTGGAGGCAACGCCACCTCAACCCCGAGGGTGACATCATAGAAGTGCTCGGTAAAACACACGCGCCCGACGCAGAGTTTAAGGGCATTCTCCACAAATACGAACTCGACCCCAACTTCCCCGCCGCCGTCCTCAAGCAGACCAAAGCCATCCCCGACCACGTTCGCGCCGCAGATCGCAAGGGCCGTCTCGATTGCCGCGCTATCTTCACCTTTACCATCGACCCCGACGACGCCAAGGACTTCGACGACGCCCTCTCCATTGAGGAACTCGACGGCGACCGTTACCGCATCGGCATTCACATCGCCGACGTCTCCGCCTACGTGAAGCCCGGCTCCGCCCTCGACACCGAGGCCCAAAAACGCGGCAACAGCACCTACCTCGTTGGCACCGTTATTCCGATGTTGCCCCACGCCCTCTCCAACGGACTCTGCAGCCTCGTCGAAGCGCAAGACCGCCTCACCAAATCCGTTTTCATCACCTACTCCAAAAAAGCCCATATCGAAGCAGTCGATTTCGCCAATACCGTCATTTGCAGCGACAAACGTCTGACCTACCACCAGGCCCTCGCATTTATGGAAAACGACGACCTCAAGGCCGTCCGCGAAACCCCGCTCCCTCCCAAGCACCAAACCGGTTCCACTGGTCGCCCCTTAAGCGACCTCAGCGATGGCGAGATGAAAACCCTGCAACGCCACATCCGTTCACTCTGGTTGATTGCCGGACAGCTCCGCCAACGTCGTTTCAAAAATGGCTCCCTCGACCTCGATATGACCGAGGTCAAGATCTACGTGGACCCCGACGGATACGCCGACCGCATTGAAAAACAGGAAAACGACGAAAGCCACCAACTCATTGAGGAATTTATGCTGTCTGCCAACGAACAGGTTGCCCGCCAAATGAAGCGCAACCGTTTCCCCTGCCTCTACCGCGTACACGACGAACCGGATGAGGAAAAACTACAGGAACTCCGGCAAACCATGGTTTCATTTGGACTCAGCTGCGGCAACCTCACCAAGCCCCGCGAGATGTCCGCCCTCCTCCACCAACTCAAGGAACACCCGCAGGGCTACACCCTAAAAGTCCACGTGCTTCGTAGCCTTAAACAGGCACAATACCGCGCCTCAGCAGACGGACACTACGGCCTCGCCAAAAACGACTACACCCATTTCACCTCACCCATCCGCCGTTACTCCGATCTCATCGTGCACCGTGTATTCGATGGCTACCTCTGCAAAACCGGCACGGACTCCGCGCTCCCCAAACCCGATATCCAATATTCGCAGGCTAAGCTCGATTCCCTCGGCGAACACCTTTGCATCACCGAGCGCAACAGCGTCGATGCCGAGCGGGAATCTGTTAAGACCAAGCTCCTTGAATTCTACGAGCGCGAACTCGACAAGGACGACAAACAGAGCTTCGGCGCGGTCATCACCGACATCAAAAACCACGGCATCTATATCGAGATCACCGACACCATGGCATTTGGGATGGTGCATATCTCCACCCTCGATGATGACTTCTACCACCTGAGCGACGATGGCACCCGCATCGTCGGTCGACGAAAAAAGAAAACCTACACCATCGCCCAACACATCCACGTGCAGGTTGAACGCGTTGACCGTTTCAAACGACAAATTGACTTTCGCATCGTCCCACATGCTGAAGCTAACAATCCTTTACCAGTAAAGAAGAAGCAAAACACCATCGCTGCGTCCCCAAAAAAACTTGCGAACATTCGCAAACAAAGAAGGAACAATCGTCGTAAGAAGCGTTCTTAATTTTTACAAAATAAAGAATTAGTTTTCTCATAACACGACTCGTGGTTAGAATTGTTTGCAAAAACAGTACCCGCAAGGCGTGAAGTGAAAGTATGTAAGGAGATCCTAATTAATTAGTATCTCTCGCACATTCAGTTGTTTATGAAACGCATTCTCAAACTAGGACTCTACCCGCTGATTGCACTTGGCTTAATTGCACTTCTTCTCAGCAAGTTTCATAAATCTGCACCCACTAAAATCACCGAATCCAAATCTAGTTTCAATGAACTAACCGCCACAGAGACCGCCCTAGCTCAAGCACCAGCCCTTGAAACGCCAACGCCTCAAGCAGATTCATACAACCATCCATCCGGATGCCCCTGCGGACTCCACCCTGCCGATACCGAAGCAGTCAACCACACCGCCAAAGAAGCCTATCCCGCACTCAACTTGCCCAGAGACTTTATCGAACAGCTAGCTCAAGAGACATCCGGAAGCTCTATTCGCATCGATCTACCAGAAGGCAAATTTGCTCGTGGACAAATCCAACGCCGGGAATTCAACTCCGAAGGTGACATCATCGCCGTAGAAGGCACCCTCAGTGAACCGGGTCCAGGACGCTTCATGTTTCGCAAAGAAAACGCCCCGGGAAATGCTTGGCCCATGTCAGGCGTAGTTATTTTTGAAGAAAGCGACTATGCCTACCGCGTTGAACCCAGCTCGGATATCGAGGGTATCGCAGAGCTTGTCCAATATCCCCTAGGTGAAGTCATTTGTAACGATTTCGACAGCCAGCAAATCAACGCTCTATCCGATCAGGAAACAACTGAAATCCTCCCCCAAGATCATCCGACCGATATCCCCATACCCGATTACCAAAATGGCGTCATCCCACTGGAAAGCCTGCCAGGTGTAACCGCCGTCCTGTACCTTGATTTCGATGGCGAGGAAGGGCCTCATGGAAGTTGGGGTGATTTCGATGCACTCCCCGCTACCAACCTAAGCGTCGGTAATATTTTTCAAGTCTGGCGGCGCGTCGCCGAGGACTTCGCTCCCTTCAACCTCAATGTCACCACAGATCTGCAAGTTTACCTCGATGCGCCGGAAAATTCCAGACAACGCTGCATCATTACACCTACCACAGAAGCCGCACCAGGTTCCGGTGGCGTTGCCTACCTTCGATCGTTTGACTGGAGTGGCGATGTCCCCTGCTGGGCTTTCTACAGCAGCGGAAAATTTGCGGCCGAGGTTATCTCTCACGAATTAGGCCACACGCTTGATTTGAGCCATGATGGACGCACGGATCCCAGCGAGGGTTACTACAACGGTCATGGTAGCAGTGAAGTAGGCTGGGCCCCAATCATGGGAGCTGGCTACTACAAAACCCTTTCCCAGTGGTCAAAAGGTGAGTATGCAAACGCAGACCGAACCGAAGACGATATCCTTATTATTGCCAATAATAACAATAACGTAGGTTTTCGATCCGATGACCACGGCGATACTCGTGAATCTGCCAGCTATCTGGAAATCTCCTCCGATGACTCTGTTAATACCGACGGAACCATCACAACTGCTACCGATGTTGACGCCTTTAACTTCACGACTTCCGGCGGCCAAACAACCCTCAGTATTGACCCCGAATCCTACGGCCCGAACCTTGATATTTATGCCGCCCTATACGATGAACAAGGTACCTTGATTCAAGGCTCCAATCCGGATACCGCCACCGATGCCACCCTCTCCGCAAATCTTTCAGCCGGAAATTATACCATAAAAATCAGCGGCACTGGACGCGGCGATCCCCTAGCCTACGGATATACCGACTACGGCAGTCTTGGCAGTTATTCAATTACCGGAACAGCCACTGGCGGTCTGGGGGCTCAACGCTATTCCCTCGCAGAAAACCCTGCCCAAAACGCACTCATTGGCTCCATTCGACCCATGAATGACCACGGCAGTGATGCCCTTACTTATGCCATCGCATCCGGCGATCCCAATAACGCCTTCACCATCAATTCTAGCAATGGTACCCTTACCGTTGCGGACTCATCCCAATTCGACTACGAAACGCTCTCACCTGCTTTTAATGTTCCCGCAGAATACGAACTGAGCGTTACCCTTAGCAACGCAACACGCCCCAGCCTGGATGAAACCCTCCGCGTAATCGTAACGGTCACTGACCTCAACGAAGCGCCTGTTTTATCCACGAGCTCAGTACAAATTCCAGAAGGCCTCCGTGCGGCATCCGCAGTTGCTCAACTCAATATACAGGATCCGGATCAATACCAATCGCATACCTACAGCATCGTCTCCGGCAATAACGGCAATTACTTTCAAATCGATCAAAATGGAAAAATCACCGTCGCAACACCACCCGATTTCGACACCGCCTCCAGTTATAATCTCCAAATTCAAGTCACCGATTCCGGTTCCCCAGCCCTCTCCGATACCCAAAACGTCTCCATTGAAATCCTAAACGTCATCCCCACCGGATACCAACCCGGTATTATTTATAGAAATTATTATTCAGACATCTTCGGGTATAATGTCAGTAATTTGACCGAAAATTCGAAATTTCCGGAATCCTTTGACAGTCAAACCGACCTTGAAGCATTAACCTACCGCGATATCGGAGATAACTACGGCGCCACCGTACGTGCTTTCCTCATTGCGCCCTATACCGCAAACTACACCTTCTGGATCGCTGGCAACAACCAAAGCGAACTCCACCTAAGCAGCAATGAAAGCCCCAGCAATATGAGCCATATCGCATGGGTGCCTTTCCTTACCGGAGAACAACAATGGTACGAAAACAGTTCCCAGCAATCCGCAAGTATCGCCCTACAGGCAGGCCAAGTTTACTACCTCGAAACACGCCATAAGGAAAGTGGCTCCGAGGACCACCTCGCAGTCGCATGGCAGGCAGTCTCTGGTGGCTCCACCCTTATCAGTCAGGAAATCATCCCCGCCACCTACCTTGCGCCCCATACCCTCAATTACACCCCTACTCTGCCAAACCCCACAGATGCCACTATCTACGAAAATGCCTACCCCGGCACTGCCATTACCGACTTCATTGCCTCCGACTCAAACTCCGAACAAACCCTCTCTTACGCCATCACCGGTGGTGATCCCAATGGTATATTTGCCATCGATCCCGCCTCCGGAAAACTGAGCCTGGCCACCTACGGAGCGCTCGATGCCCAGAACACCCCAAGTCATACAGTTTCCGTAACCGTCACTGATGACGGAGACCCCGCCAAATCCGCCACCGCATCGGTCAACCTCTCCGTCCTTCCATCGACGACAATCCTTGCCAGCGGCCCCGTTCAGGAATTCTGGCACAATATCAGCGGAACAAACCTAACCGCACTCTACAACGATCCCAACTGGCCGGAGTTCCCCGATGCAGTCAATCTCGGTACCAATTTTCAGGGCCGCTCGAACCATGCCGACAATTACGGCACCCGAATTCGTGCTTACCTCACACCCGAAACTTCCGGCGACTACACCTTCTACATTGCCAGTGATAACGTTAGCACCCTTATTTTAAGCTCCGATGCAACCGCCGCCAACGGGAACCAAATCGCCAACGTCGACTTTTGGACAAGCCCCCTTTCGTGGAACGAGTACAGCTCTCAGCAATCCGCAGCCATCAGCCTCGTCGCCGGCCAATCCTATTTTATGGAGGCTCGGCTTAAAGAAGGCGATAGCGTCGATCACCTCGCAGTCGCTTGGACCGGTCCCGGTATTTCCACGATCACAGTGATTCCTCCCGAGCGACTCACTCCCTATGACTCCAACACCGCACCCATCTTTGCAAACGAAAACTATGCCTTCGATTTAGACAGCACAGCCACCACAGGTACCACAATTGGCACCCTGCTCGCCTCCAGCCAATCCTTTGAAACCATCCAATATCTTATCCTGAGTGGCAATGACGAGGGCGTATTCTCCATCGACTCAACCACCGGGCAAATCACCCTCAACAAACCCAATGCACTTATTTCGGGTCGAATCTTTAATCTAAGCATTGGGGGTCAGGACGATGGATACGGAGGTCTATTTCCCCATAAGGAAACAACCACAAACGTCACGATCTCAATCTCCGGCACCCCCATTCAAACCTGGCGCGGGCAACACTTCGGCAACGATCTCACTGATTCCCAGATCTCCAGTGACCTCGCCGACCCCGATAATGACGGAATTAACAACTTACTTGAATACGCCCTCAACCTTAACCCACTCCAAGCAAGCGACTCAAACAAACTACCGCAGATCGAAACTGCCAACACTAAGCTCGATTTCATCTACCGCAAAAACCTCAGCGCCACCGACCTTTCCCTTACCATTGAACAAGCCGACAATCTGTCTGACCCAAACCCATGGTCCGCTGCGACCGTACTCAGCGAGGAAATCCTCAATAATGACAGCTCCACCCACCTCATCCGCGCCACCCTTTCCAACCCGGAACCCGCACAAAAACGCTTTATTCGACTCAAGGTCGAATTGCCCTAGGCTCACATTTTTAACTTGCCCCCGCCACCGCTCTCCTCTTTCTTCTCGCTTTAAAAACTTTAACTCGACTTCCCATGACACAACATAACAGCTTTAAGGCCGCCGGTGGCGGCGGCAAAAAGAACCGCACCGTACTCAAACGTTTCGAACGCGTTGACCTCCTCAAAAAACGAGGCCAATGGAAAGACGGCGACCGCGTCATGGGCCTCAAAAAGACTACCCCCGAGGCATAATAAAGCCGCCTCCATATACCTTTTCAAACCCTGCGCTCACCGCGTGGGGTTTTTTTATGCCCACACGATATTCAAGGTTCGACCTCTTCCCTACGCTCACCAAACTATCTCCCAATGCAACAAACACTCTACCTCCTGGACGGCATGGCCTTAGCGTATCGCTCACATTTTGCCTTCATGCGCAGCCCTATTACCACCTCTAAAGGATTCAATACCTCCGCGATCTACGGCTTTACCGCTACCCTCGTCGAACTCATCGCAAAGCAAAAACCCTCCCATCTCGCCCTTGTCTTCGATACCTCCGCACCCACTGAGCGCCACCGCATCCACCCGGAATACAAAGCCAACCGGGAAGCTATGCCAGAGGAACTCGCCGAAGCCCTCCCTCACCTCGACCGCGTCGCCCACGCATTCGGCATCCCCACCATCCGCCTCGACGGTTACGAAGCCGACGATATTATCGGCACCCTTGCACACCGCGCCGAAGCCGACGGGTTTAAGGAAATCTTCATGGTCACCCCCGACAAAGACTTCGGGCAACTCGTAACAGACCACATCAAAATGTATCGCCCCGGTCGCGGCGGCGATGACCCCGAAATCCTCGACCCTGCCGCCATTTGCGAAAAATGGGACATCGCCCGCGTCGATCAGGTCATTGATATGCTTGGACTCTGCGGCGATACCGCCGATAACATACCCGGGGTTCCCGGCATTGGCCCCAAAACCGCCGCCAAACTCCTCTCCCAATACGACAACGTCGAAAACTTACTCCAGCACACCGACGAACTCAAGGGCAAGCAACAGGAACGCCTGCGCGATAACGCTGACCAAGCACGCCTTTCCAAAACCCTTGCCACTATCCAGCTCGATGTCCCCTACACCTGCCAGTGGGACGACCTTGAACTCCACGCTCCCGACCCCGAAAAAATCACCCCCCTCCTTGTCGAATTCGAATTTCGCACACTCGGCAAACGCATCTTCGGTTCCACCTACACCCATCAACAAACCGCTGAAGACCTCGTCCTTACCGGAGATGATGCCCCCGCAAATACCGACGCCGGACAACTCAACCTCCCCGTGCCAAAACCCTTTAAAAAACTCGAAGACCTCAGCGTTGATTACCAAACCCTTAAAGACCCCGAGGCAATCCAATCGATGATCGCCGAGCTTCGGGCCGCCGGCACCTTTGCCCTCGATACCGAAACCACCTCCCTCAATCCACACCGCGCCCAATTAGTAGGCCTCTCCTTTTCAGCCAATGCTCATTCCGGTTACTACGTACCCGCCAGCCCCGAAGCCATCAAATCCCTTCGCACCTTCTTAGCAGATCCCCAGCTCAAAATAATAGGACACAACCTCAAATACGACCTCGCCGTGCTCCAGACTAACGGGTGCCCCCTTTCCGGCACCTGCTACGATACCCTCCTTGCCCACACCCTCCTCGAACCCACCCAGCGGCACGGACTCGATACCCTTGCCGAGGACCACCTCAACTATAGCCCCATTCCCTTCAAAGAAATTATACCCGATGCCAAAAAAGGCGAGGATGTCGATTTCTCAAAGGTCGACCCCCTACGACTTGCCCAATACGCTATCGAAGACGCCGACATCGCCCTACAACTCTGGAACAAATTCCAAAGCCGACTCCAAGCTTCCGGTCAGGAAAAAATCTTCCACGAAATTGAAACGCCCCTCCTACCCGTTCTCGCGCAAATCGAAAACGAGGGCATCAACCTCGACCCCCTCTGCCTCCTCGTTATCGGCAGAGAGTTTAGCCAACATATCGAAACCCTCGAAAAGCGCATCTTCACCGTTGCCGGACGCGAGTTTAACCTCAATTCCCCCAAACAATTGGGCGAAGTCCTCTTCGATGACCTTAAACTCATCGAGAAACCCAAAAAGACCAAGACCGGACAATACGCCACCAACGAACAAGTCCTCGCCACGCTCGCACCGGAACACCCTATCATTGCCGACCTTCTCGAATACCGGCAAATCGCCAAGCTCAAGAGCACTTATATCGATGCCCTACCGGAAGCCATCGAACTCAAAACCAAGCGCATCCATACCCATTTCGGACAACTCCAAACCTCTACCGGACGACTCACCTCCAATAATCCCAACCTCCAAAATATCCCCGTCCGCAGCGAACGCGGCCGCGCCATTCGCAAAGCCTTTATCCCCCGCGCCCCGGAATGGCAGCTTCTAGCCGCCGACTATTCCCAAATTGAACTCCGCATCCTTGCCGCCCTCACTAAAGACGAAGGCCTCCTCAAAGCCTTCCGCGAAGGTCAGAATGTTCACACCGCCACCGCCGCAAAAATCTTTCAGGTCGATCCCCAAGACGTCACCCGCGAGCAACGCTCCACCGCAAAAATGGTTAACTTCGGTATTCCATACGGCATCTCTGCATACGGACTCTCCCAACGACTCGGCAATACCTCCCGCACAGAAGCACAGGAAATTATTAACGCCTACTTCGAACAATTCCCCGGCATCCCGGGCTTTATGGAAGCCCAAAAAGAATTTGCCCGCTCCCACGGTTACGTAGAAACCCTCTGCGGACGACGTCGCCAACTTCCGGATATCGATTCCCGTAATGCCACCATCCGCAACGCCGCCGAGCGCAACGCCATTAATATGCCCATTCAAGGAACCGCCGCCGACATGATCAAACTCGCAATGATTCGCGTTCAACAGGCACTCAACGACGCCAAGCTGCAATCCCGCCTCCTCCTTCAGGTACACGACGAACTCGTCTTTGACCTCGCCCCAGGGGAGGAAGACGCCCTTCGCGCTATCATCACACCCGGCATGACCGAGGCGCTCTCCCTGGATTGCCCAATTGAAATTGAAATCGGAGTCGGAAATAACTGGCTCGAAGCACATTAAAAATAAACCCCTCCCCCCCTCTGACACTCCGCTACTTTGTGTTTAAAAAAATCCTTCGTGCTTAAAAACCATGTCCGCCCAAAGAATCCTCGAACAGCAACGCACCAACGCCTGGGTTGGCGATGCCGTCCTCGCCCTCTACGCCCGTGAATGGATCCTGCGACAGAGCGATGTCGCACCCGCCCAACGCGCTGAGGCTTTCACCCAAATCACCTCCAATCAATTCCTCGCTTCATTAGGTGAACCCACTGCCGTCGAGGCATCCATCGGCGAAATTTACCAGGCCGAAGGATTGCAAGCAGCCTTCGATTGGATTGAGACGCACTGCATCCCCCTCTACCTCAAGCAACGCAGAAACCGCCGCAAAACCGCTGGCTCGCATCGGAGCAAAGCCAAATAACCCTGCCTAAACCAACTCCCGCTCGTTTAAGAGGTAGCCTCGTTGTCGTTCGATCTGACTCTTCAAATCCGCCGCTAACAAGGAGGACGTCGCAAAATAAGCGTGGATCGCATTCGTGACCGCGTCTTTCTCAACCGCTCCTTTCAAACGACGGACAAAATCCTTGTTCACAATCGACAAATTTTGAAATACCGCTTCCAAACCCTTTAAGTCCCAATCCGGTTTGCCGCCATCACGCAAAACAAAATACTGCTTCGTAAGATAAGCCCCCACGATCCGGCGTAGCATCTCCTCCGTTGAGCAAAATGGAATGTGGAAATTTACCAGCGTACGCATCGTTTCTAGATGCGGACAACCACAGGTCGCCATCAATAAGCCCAAAAGCGAATGGATCCCGGTCTGCAAATCACAGTGCTGTACGAATTCCCGCTGTGGTGTTCGCACCTGCACCCGTACTTTTTCTGTCGATACATCTTTGCCAAAGGTATCAATCACCGTCTGTATCCGCTCCGCCATTGCGCAGACCAGACAGTCACTCGATTTTAGAGTGCAATTTTGGCATTGCTCATAATCCAAACGCATCCACTCCGGCATGCTTGCTTCCCCTAATCCCTCTCCAAACTCGTCAATTGATACGTCAAAGGTAGCTTTTCGGTCTTCTAACTCAAAAATATACTGTATATTTTTAGTATCTATACTCATTATAGGAAATTATAAACGTTCGTATCTGAACATAGACTCCAAACGAACGTGACAGTTCCCTTTCTTTATAAACGCGGGAATAAGATTGCCTTATCCCCGAGCGCCGCACCCTCTAAACGCGAGCCCCATTCCAATTGACCCTCTAGGGTTTCAAACGGCTCTGCACCTATAAGGGAGCGTACTTTTTCGCTAATTTCCGGCATCACGGGTGTCAGTAAGACCATGCTCAGACGCAAGGCTTCCGCCATGGTCGCAAGCGAGGTCTCCAGCTTTGCACGATCTTCAGCAAGCTCGGACTTTGCCAATTTCCAAGGTGCACGTGCTTCCGCGTATTTGTTGATTGCTGAAATAAATGCAAAAATACGCTCAAGGGCCCGGTGAAATTGAAACCCTTCATAAAGCGCAACCAGTTCCGCCTGCGTCGTAGCCCAGACAGCCTTCAATTCCTTCTCGGGATCGCCCTCCACTGAAGCAGCGGGTACCTTCCCCTCGGTATAACGCCCGCCCATATTCAGCAGGCGGCTCACCAAATTACCCAGATCATTCGCCAAATCGCTGTTGTAACGACTCAGAAAGAGCTCCAGAGAAAACTCACTGTCCTGACCCACGTTCATTTCGCGTGTCACAAAATAACGAAAGGCATCCGCACCAAACTGTTCGATCAAATCCAGCGGATTGACCACCTCACCCGTGCTTTTCGACATCTTTGCACCCGAACTCAACCACCAGCCATGTACCAAAAAGTGGCGCGGCAAATCCAGCCCCAGGGCCTTCAACATAATCGGCCAGTATACCGCATGGGGGGGCACCAGTATATCCTTACCGATCACGTGGTAATCAGCGGGCCAATGCTTCGCAAAGGCCTCCGTACCGTAACCCGCCGCCGTGATGTAGTTCGTCAATGCATCGAACCAAACATAGGTCACAAAATCCGCATCAAAGGGTAATTCAATCCCCCACTCCAAACGCGACTTCGGGCGCGAAATACATAGGTCATTCAAGGGCTCCTTCAAAAACTGCAAAACATCCGCCGCCCGAAAGCGCGGGTAGATCATCGATTCATTTTCACGAATTGTTTCCACCAACCAATCCTGGTACTGCGCCAGCTTGAAGAAATAATTGGTCTCCACCACCTCTTCCACCTCGCCGTAGATCTCCGGCCATTCGCCGTTCACCTTCTCCTTCTCCGTTACAAATTGTTCCTGCCGTGCGCTGTAATAACCGGCATACTCAGCTTTATAAATCTCTCCTTTATCGTAGAGTTTTTGCAGAACGTCCTGCACCACCGCCTTGTGCCGACCCTCGGTCGTCCGAATATAATCATCGTTCGAAACACCCAAGCGGTCACACAAACCCTGAAACTCCCCCGCCAAGCGGTCACAAATCTCAATCGGTTCCACCCCTCCCTTCTGCGCCGACATCTGCACCTTTTGACCGTGCTCGTCCAAACCCGTCAGGAATTTGACATCGTCACCCTGCAAGCGACGAAAGCGCGCCATAATGTCCGTCAAAACCTTTTCATAGGCATGACCCAAATGCGGGGAACCATTGGCGTAATCAATCGCGGTCGTAATGTAAAATCGTTTACTCATCTCAAAACATCGCACCTTGGGCGATTCTTCACGTTTGTGCAAGCTTGGCATCGTCAAACATCACCAAAGTATCCAACTGCCTGCTTGCTTCCACACGCACCGCCCCTTTTACTTCTTCCCCATGAAATCCAATTCCGTTGATCCAAACACCCCTTTTTCACGTCCCGACGGCCGCGCGGTTGATGCCCTGCGGCCTGTCGGCTTCCAGCCCGGCATCGCCCCCCATGCCTCGGGCTCCGTCATTGTCAATTTTGGCGATACCCGCGTCATCTGCGCCGCCTCTATTGAAACCCGCGTCCCGGGCTGGATGCGCGCTCAGGGCGTTGAGGGCGGCTGGCTCACCGCCGAATATTCCATGCTCCCCTACAGTACCCTCGAACGCAAAGCCCGCGACAGCTCCCGCGGTAAAGTCGATGGCCGTAGCATCGAAATACAACGCCTCATCGGCCGCTCCCTCCGCGCCGTCCTCGACCTTAAAAAAATACCCGGCCAATCCCTCTGGGTCGATTGCGACGTCCTCCAGGCCGACGGCGGCACACGCACTGCTTCCATTACCGGTGCCTACGTCGCTGCCCAAATCGCCGTCCAAAAGAAAATCGCCGCCGGTGAGCTTGCCGAAAACCCCTTCAACGATTCCGTCGCCGCTGTCTCCGTCGGCGTCTACCGCGATACCCCCGTCCTCGACCTCAACTACCCCGAGGACAAAGACGCCAGCGTCGATGCCAACCTCGTCATGACCGGTCGCGGTCAATTCGTCGAAGTACAGAGCTCCGGCGAAGAGGCGACCTTTTCCCGGGAACAGCTCGATACCCTGCTCGCCTTGGGTGCAGACGGGATCGCCACCATCACCCAACTACAAAATGAGGCCATTCAGGCAGGACTCGCTTAAAGTTCTGAAACTTTAACACACCGAAGGCGATTAAGTACATGAAGCGGCACAAGCCGTATAAACATCAAATATAATGTAATCATGAAGTTATCAAAAACACTCATTGCCGCGTTAATCGCGGCTTGCCTCAGCCCCCTCGCCCTCGCTGCCCAAAGCGAGGATTTCACCCGCAAGGGCGGTAAAGGCGGCGACCCCGCCGAACGCCGTGCCCGCATTCAACAAATGGATGCCAACGGCGACGGCGTCATCAGCCGCGACGAAGCCGAAAGTTCCGGCAATCCCGAACGCGCCCAACGCATGTTCGATCACCTTGACAGCGACGGTGACGGTAACATCACCCGCGAGGAGATGCGCACAGCCGGCAAACGCTTCTCTGAACAAGGTGGCCAGAAAGGTCCCGGCGGTAAAAAGGGCGGAAGACCCACTTGCCCCAGTTGCCAAAATTAAAACCTAACCCAAAAGAGCCCGAGGCTCTCATTTACGAGTCCGTCCTTACCCGACGGGCTTTTTTCATGCCACCATTAGCGCCTTCCCGCTT
>CBFHXZ010000036.1:0-15280 GCA_965659965.1 Coraliomargaritaceae bacterium | reverse complement strand
GTTCGATTTCGGCGCTGTGGTCTGCGGGCGCGGCGTGTTGTTGCAGCGGCCAGTCGGTGGGGTCGATAAACTCAAGGGGACGGCGGGCGCGGCGGCGTTGGAAATCGATGAGGCGACGGCGGGCGAGGGTGAAGAGAAATGCGCTGAAGGCGTTGCGCGATTCGTAGCGGGGCAGGGCGCGATACAAATGAACAAAGGTTTCCTGAGTGAGGTCTTCGGCATCGCCCCGGTTGCCCACGGTGCGATAAAAGAAATTGACCAGTCGCAACTGCCAGCGATCCACAATGCTTTTAAAGGCCGCCATATCGCCACCCGCTGCAGTCTGCATATAGGCACTGTCCATATTTTCAATCACCGGATCCGGGCACGAATGGTTTGGCATTTCAGGGGAAGGATAAGTCCTTATGGTCGGAACGGAAAGGACGGAATCATCAGTTGACTGGATAGTGGCAAGCATGGCACAAATCGGTATCGCTTTGCCTACAAGAAAGTTACGATTTTAAGCCATTTTTTTTGAAAAAATACAGTTTTACACGGCAGGACTTGTTCACGCTTGATTGTGAATAACTTGTGCATTATTACTACATGTAGTGATTTTTTTAAAAAAAACTACAATATATTGTGTTGATGGGTTGACAGGGGGGTAAGACTACTTCTTTTTTGTGTATCAGTAACAGAAATTGCTGATGAAATATACCCTTCACGCCAATCAACGGGAGCCGGCTGTCAAAAGAGAGTCCCATTTCGTCGTTTCGCGTGGCAACAATCATCAACACAGCTAACACGCTCGCAAACACTAGAATTATGGAAAAAACTTATAAAATCGGGGACCGCACCTTCGTGCTGGATCAAGCCAAGGCCGAAGAGGCCTTTTCAGCCAAGAAAATCATCAATGGCAAGGACACCATGTTCTTCAACATCCTGCCGCTCAAATATCAATGGGCCTATGATCTCTATAAGGTCATGAAGAACAACCACTGGGAACCCGAAGACATCCCCATGCAGAAAGACGTCGAGCTCTGGCGCAGTAGCGAGCTTTCCGACGTCGAGCGCTGGATCATCAAGATGGCGATTGGTTATTTTTCTGCCGCCGAGGGCATTGTGGGTGACAACATTCAACACGTGACCCGCGACAACGTGACTGCTCCGGAGCTCAAGCTTGTACTGGGTCGCCACGCCCATGAGGAAAACATCCATGCCGACTCACTCGTCTACATGATCAGTTCGCTGGGCATCAACCCGCACGAATGTGAGGCCATGTTCGAGGACATCCCCACCATCGAGCGCAAAACCAACTTCGTGGTCAGCAATTCCCGCGCCCTGCGCCGCGACATGGATCTGGACACCACTGAAGACAAGCAAGCCTTCGCAAAAAACATGTTCCTCTTTGGGCAGTGCATGGAAGGCACCCAATTCTATGGCCTCTTCGGCATGGTGCTCTCCCTCTACCGCCAGAACAAATTTCCGGGCATCGGGCAGATGTTTCGCTACACCCTCCGCGATGAGTCCAACCACATCGAAGTCTTCCGCAACCTCTTCATGGACCTCATCGAGGAAAATGAGGACGTCTGGACGCCTGAATTCCGCGAGGAACTCACCGAACTCATGCGCGAGGCTGTCGATCTCGAAAAAGAATTCATTCGTGATTGCCTTCCCGTCAACGCCCTCGGCCTAAGCGCCGACGAGTTCTGCCAGTATATTGATTACATCGCCGACCGCCGCCTTGAGGGTGTCGGGCTTTCCCCGCTCAACAAGGGCGTTGAAAATCCCTTCCCCTGGCTCGCCGAAATGATGGACATCAAGAAGGAGCAAAACTTCTTCGAAGGCCGAGTCACCGAATACCAAAAGGCATCCGCCCTCGGTTCGGTGGACGACGACGAACTTTAAAATACACATCCCCCGGGGTTCGGCGCGCTGCGCCGAACCCTTTTCCTGTCTCTACCCCTCAACACAATACCCACCTCACTAGCAAACACACTCCATGATTCAAAAACTGGCATTCGACGAAGATCTCGAACTCAAGCGCTACACCTCAACCCCCAAAGAAGACAAACCCCGCTTTGATTGGCGTGGTGTGATTACTGAGGACCAACTCAGTCGACCCGAGATCAAGATCGAAGCCGCCGGTGAAGAGCGCGAGTTTGACCTCGCCGAAATTGCCGACACCATTGGTGCCGCCTTGACCGACCTCCTCCTTTCCCGCCGCGAAGAGGAAATCTTTACCGAGATGAACCGCCAGTTCGTCGCCAAGATCGCCGAGAACGTGGGTGCCGTCCTCGCAGGACAAATCGAAAAGGGCAAGGAGCTCAAACTCTCCGCGCACGACGTCAACCTTCTCATCGAAAAGGCTCTCATTGAAAATGACGCTTACGATGTCGCCAAGAGCCTCGTTCTTTCCCGCCAGCAACGCGGTGGTGATACCGAGCGCCCCCCCGTCTCCATTCGCCTGATCCGCCGCAACAAACAGGTCGTTCCCTGGAACGAGGCCAAGATTGAAATCGCGGTTCGCAAATCCTTCCTCTCCCTCGAACTCGATTCAAGCCCCGCGGTGGCAATCGCTCAGGCGGTTACCGATCGCCTCAACCGTTCCGGTCAAGCCTTCATCAATATCGAAGACGTTCAGGACGCCGTGCAGGAGGAAATGATGCGTCAGGGGCACTTCAAGGTAGCGGAATCCTACATTCTTTACCGTGCCCACCGTGCCCGCCTGCGCGAGGAGAGTGGGGCGGCACCCGTTGAGGAAACACAGCAGGATTCCATGATCGTGGTCACCGAGGAAAACGGTGACAGCAACTTCTGGGACGGCGTCGATCTTAAGCGCCGTATCGAATACGCCATGATCGGACTGAAAATCGACATGACCCCCGAGGATGTCGAAGCGGAATTGCGCCGCTCCATCTATCCCGAGATGCAACGCAACGATCTCAAAAAGACCATTATCCTCAACGCCAAGGCCCTCATCGAACGCGATGCCGACTTTGCCCGTTTTGCCGCCCGCGTTCTCCTCACCTTCATTTATGAGGAAGTCCTCGACTGGGACATCCTTCGCGACGGCGTTGATCAACTCAAAGACGCCCACCGCCGCAGCTTGAAAACCTATCTCAAGCGCGCCATCGAAATCGAGCGCCTCAACCCCAAGCTCCTCGACTACGACCTCGACCAACTGGGCGACGCCCTTGACCCCTCCGCCGACCTCGACTTCGACTACCTCGGCATCCAAACCCTCTACGACCGTTACCTCATCGTCGACAAGACCCTCGAAAAACACCGCCGCCTCGAAGTGCCCCAATTCTTCTGGATGCGTGTTTCCATGGGTCTCTTTCATGCCGAAAAAGAAGACCGCGAAGGCTTCGTCATTCGCCTCTATAACCTCTACAAAAGCCGCCGCTTTTGTTCCTCCACCCCCACGCTGTTCAACTCCGGAACCCTCCATTCCCAACTATCCTCCTGTTACCTCTACAAGGTCGACGACAGCATCGAGTCCATCATGCACCGTGGCATTGCGGACAACGCCTTCCTTTCCAAATGGGCGGGCGGACTCGGTGGTTCCTGGACTGCCGTTCGCGGTACCGGCGGTTTCATCAAGGGTACCAACGGAGAGAGTCAGGGCGTCATTCCCTTCCTAAAACTCCACAATGACCAGCTCGTCGCCGTTAATCAGGGCGGCAAGCGTCGCGGCTCCGGTTGCGCCTACCTCGAGACCTGGCACAACGACATCCTCGACTTCCTCGAGTTGCGCAAAAACACCGGGGACGACCGCCGTCGTACCCACGACATGAACACCGCCAACTGGATCCCCGACCTCTTCATGAAACGCATGGAGGCGCGCGAGGATTGGACTCTTTTCCGTTCCAACGAAGCCCCCGACTTGCACGAACTCTACGGCAAGGCCTTCGAGGAACGCTACCTTGAGTGCGAGGCCAAAGCCGAGCGCGGCGAAATCGTCGGTCAAAAAATGCCCGCCATCGACCTTTGGAAATCCATGCTCCGCATGATCTTTGAAACCGGACACCCATGGATCACCTTTAAAGATCCCTGCAACCTCCGCAGCCCTCAGGATCACACCGGCGTCATTCACAGCTCCAACCTCTGCACCGAGATTACCCTCAACACCAGCGACGAGGAAACTGCAGTTTGTAACCTCGGTTCCGTGGTCCTCGACTCACACCTCGATGCCGACGGCAACCTCGACCACGAGAAACTCCGCGATACCATCAGTATCGCTGTTCGTGCCCTCGATAACGTCATCGATATCAACTTCTATCCCACCGAAGCCGCCAAGACTGCCAACAGCCGCCACCGCCCGGTTGGACTCGGTATCATGGGACTCCAAAACGCCCTCTACCGCAAAAGCATCCCCTTCGCCTCCGAGGCCGCTGTCGATTTCAATGACGAGTTCATGGAAGCCATCGCCTATTACGCTTACGAGGCTTCCTCCGATCTCGCCGCCGAGCACGGCACCTACAGCACCTACAAAGGCTCCAAATGGGACCGCGGCCTCATACCACAAGACACCCTCGACCTCTTGCAGGAAGAACGTGGCGTCGAAGTCAAAGTTCCCCGCGCGGGCAAGATGGACTGGAAACCCCTCCGCGAGAAGATCGCCAAACAGGGCATGCGCAATTCCAACGTCCTCGCCATCGCACCTACCGCCACTATCTCCAATATCATGGGCACCACGCCCTGTATTGAGCCCACCTACAAGAACCTCTTTGTTAAGAGCAACCTCTCCGGTGACTTCATCGTACTCAATGGTCCCCTTGTCCGCGACCTCAAGGATCGCGGCCTCTGGAATGCCGAGATGCTCGACCAGCTCAAATACTTCGACGGTGAGCTGAATTCCATCGAGGGCATCCCCGATGACCTGCGCGAGAAATACAAGACCGCCTTCACCATTGATTACCAATACTTCATTGATGCCGCCGCCCGCCGCCAGAAATGGATCGATCAGGCCCAGTCCGTCAATCTCTTCCTCGCCGAGCCAGACATCAAGACCCTCTCGCACATGTATCGCGAAGCCTGGCACAAGGGCCTCAAAACTACCTACTACCTGCGTACCCTTGGAGCCTCCAACATCGAGAAGGCTACAACCAGCGTAAAGAAGGAGGTTCGCGGCCGCGCCGGTCAGAGCACCGCAGCAGCCGAAGAACCCAAGAAGGAATTCACCGATGCTCAAAAACAGGCCTGTTCTCTCGACGCCATGATCAACGGCGGCGAATGCGAAGCCTGCCAGTAGGGCGTCTCCAAGCCAAGCAAACCCCTCCCACCTGACAAGCAGGTGACCTCCCCTTGGCAGGGGAGGAGGTTTCGCCGTCCAAATCTACACTATCCCACCTATTCCCAACTCAAAACATCAGCGTCCATCAGCGCACATCAGCGGTCGCCAGCTACGCTGGCCCACAGCAATAAGCATTCTCAGAAGCCAGAAGCCCATAGTTCGGAAACCACCTGATATTATTCCGTGTTGTTGTCGGCGTCTTAAAGAGCGAACGGCACATAAATGATTCGCGTGCTGCGGTGATATGGAGTTGTCCTGAGTTTATAGAGACGGCAAAGTAAAGGCGTGTTTGATTACCAATCGGTTTACAACGGTTATACCGCGCTCTTGGCGGGGCTCGTTACAAGTGTGCATTGCGTCGCCATGTGCGGCCCGCTTTCCTGCGCTTTCATGCCGGTCAGGGAAGGGGAGGCGTCCCCTCAGTTTGTGCTCACGGTTTACCACATCGCCAAGCTCTTCGCCTATCTCATCGTGGGTGCTCTGGCGGGGGCTTTCGGGAGCGTCATCCTCGGCGCGGTACAGAACAGCTGGTTGAATTACCTGCCTTGGTTCCTCGTTTTCTTTTTTATCGCGGTCGCCTTTCGTCTCGATCGATATTTCCCAAAACCCGCTTGGCTCGGGCGTTTTTATGGTAGCCTGACCGGAAGTTTTCGCGCCTTCAGCAAACCCGTCGCGGCGGGGCTCATTGGATTTGCCAGCCCCTTGCTCCCCTGCGGCCCCCTGTATATGATCTTTGGCCTCGCGCTCTTTACCGGTTCCGCGCTCCAGGGTGCCGAATTCGCCGTAGGTTTCGGCTTGGGAACCCTCCCACTGCTCTGGCTCGCCCAAAGCCAATTCATGCGCCTGAGAAAGCTCACCAATCCCCGCCTCCTGCAGAACATTCAACGCACTGCCGCCGGAATCGCCGCCCTTGTCGTCATGTGGCGTTTGCGCGGAACACTCGGTATCGAAGCCGCAGTCGATTGGATCTGTAGCTAGCAGATGGCTCTTTCAGGGTTTAAATACGTGATTTTGAATTCTACCAGCTAGCGGGTTTGTGAAAATGGCCTTTAGAATCGCTCAAGGCTACGGGTAGTTGGCTTTTTGCAAGCCGGCCTTTTCTTAGGTGTTTATAAAAAGTAGCGTATTTTTTCAGCTCCATGCATGGATTTTTTTGAGGGTTCAATACGCCCACTGGAAGATTAAGCTCCTCTCTGACGATTTGAAGTGGCATTACGAGGTCAGAGTCCCCGCTAACAATAACGGCACATTCATAACGACTGAGGTGACCATCATGTAACAATTGAGCAGCCAAGTTAACGTCAGAACCCTTTTCTTCGGTTTTAAGGACTAGGGCATACTTAGCGTGATTTTGATTCGGTGTAACGAGTGGCATCCGGGCATTACGTGTAAGGAAAAAACCAAAATAGATATAAAATTCCGGAAGTGTCTTTAAGGCACGGAGATAGGTTTTTTGGCGAACTGGCTGCTCTGAATCTTTTGGGCGTGGATTGACCAGAGCGGTGAAATATTTTGTGCCAATGACATTATGCTGGGTATGCAGATGCCGTTGAACTGCCAAAACCGGGTTTAACCATTTGTTGGGTGTGTTACGTACCGCTCCAAAATAAAGATTGAAGCCATCAATATAGACCATGGTTTTCATGGCTTGTACCATAGTCCAAAAAAACAAGGGTCAGTCCCTAAGGACTGACCCAGGACCGCTTCGCCGAAGCTACAACGGGCGTTATAAATGATAGAATGCAGCTTTTTTCTGCTTTGGGGTCAAGCAAATTTGTCCTGTGTAACGGCTTTGAGGCGGCTTATCCATTGATCTACGCCACGAAGAATAGACTTATTTATTCGAATGTAAAATAAAAATGGAATAGGATTAACGCGCGGCTTCTTTGGATACAGAATTATCCGTGAAGCAACGAAATCCGATCCCTAGTTTTCGTCGGGTGGAGTGGTCGGGGCTTCGTATTCCTCTTCCTCTTCCTCTTCTTCCTCCCATTTCATGGTGTCGTCCGCTTCGATTTTTTCATCGGTGTCTTCGTCGACGTCGGAGAGTTCCTCTTCGAGTTCCTCGTCCTCGGATTTCTTGGGAGCGCTTTCCTCACCCTCGAGTTCAAAACCTTCGGGGATGTATTCAAGGATGGCGGTTATTTCGTTAAAGAAGTGCGAGGCGCGACCCTCCATGAAATCGGCATTTTGGGTTTCGCGGATTTCCTCTTCGAGTTCTTCGACGGTGAGGTTCTCGGTAAAGTCGATGAGGTCATTGAGCATCTTGATGCGGAGGCGCGTGATATGGTCGATGAAGTCGGCATAGGGGCCTTTCTCTTCGTCGATGACATCAGGAAGGGCAAAGACCTGATCCTCACAATCAAGGATGCTGTCCTGCTGGCGTTCCAGGTGCACGGATTTATCTTTTTCAACCTTGCCAATGTTGAAGGTGTAGAAGGCTTCCTCCACAAGGTTGGTTTGCAGTCCGTAATCACTGAGCGCTTCGAGGAGGTCGACGATGTGTTGGAACTGACGGGGGTCGATGACACCGAGCCCGTCGAGGTCCCAATGGATGGGATCACTGATCTCAGTGATCCACCAGTTCATGTCTTCGCCGAGGCGCGCTTTGCACCAAGTAAGTTTCGCAGATGATTGTGACATAGATAAAACGAGTGCAGCGGCTGAATGTTGATTTAAAGCTGCCTTCTAGGGAAATTTGAGCATTTAATTTTTGCGAGTGGCAAGATTTATTTTAGCGGAAATTCATCCAATTTTTCGAGAAGGCATTTTTCTTGTTAATTCGGACATTTTACCTAAGGTTCTGGCTTATATGGCTGGTTCCGATGGCGGGGCCCTTCTTTCATGGGTGCTATTTACGAAAACCTTATCCGCTCGCTCTTGTTTAAAATGAATCCTGAACAAGCGCATGAGCGTGGACGCCGAGCGCTCATGACGCTTGGCAGAATCCCGCTGGCTTGTCGCTTGATGCAATGCTGTCTCCAGGTTAAGGAGGACAAACCCGTACAGCTTTTCGGTTTGGAGTTCAAGAACCGCGTTGGTCTTGCGGCGGGAATGGACAAGGACGGTGAATTTCCGCGTGCGGTCGAGGCTTTGGGTTTTGGTCACAGTGAAGTGGGCACCGTTACTCCTGAGGGGCAGCCCGGTAATCCCACCCCTCGGCTTTTTCGCCACCCCGAGGACGACGCGCTCGTCAATCGCATGGGTTTTAACAACAAGGGTGCCGCCGCCATGCAGGCACGTCTCGCCAAGCAATACCCCAAGGGTAAACGCGGGATGCCGGTGGGGGTCAATATCGGCAAGGCCAAGGTCACACACCTCGAACACGCGGTGGAGGACTACCTGACCGGATTCCGCGTCCTCGCAGATCAGGCAGATTATTTTACCGTCAACATCAGCAGCCCCAACACCGAGGGCCTCCGCGATTTACAGGGCGCACAGTATTTGCGCACCCTATTGAGTGCCTTGCAGGAGGAGAATGAAAAACTCGCCCGCAAGCTCGGGCGCGAGAAGCATCCGATGCTTTTGAAGATCGCGCCGGATTTGAGCTATCGCGAAATCGACGCCATTTTGGAAGTGCTCCTCGACCTGGGCTACGACGGTATCATCGCTACCAATACCACCATTGCCCGCCCTCGGAATTTCTCCGGCGAAACCACCGGCGGGTGGAGCGGGGGCGCTTTCATGCGTCAACGTTCAAACGCCATTATCAATTACATTCACCGCGCGACATCAGGGCGTCTGCCGATCGTGGGCGTGGGTGGGGTCGATTCACCGGAAAGCGCGGGCGAAAAAATGGATGCGGGCGCTTCCATGGTGCAGCTTTACACTGGGTGGGTTTATCGCGGTCCCTCTCTGGCACGCGACATCGCCAAAGCCCTCAAGGCTCACGGCGAGTATTGGATCTAGGCTAGGCTTCCTTTTGCGCCGCCAGCATTTCCATCCGGCGTGAACGCACATCGAATTTGTTCGATTGTTCGTCCGCGTGGTAGGAGGAACGTATCATGGGGCCGGATTCGCAAACGCCAAAACCGACTTCAAGAGCGTATTCTTTCCACTTTTCAAATTCCTCGGGGGTGACCCAGCGGTCAACCGGTTGGTGTTCGGGGGTGGGCTGGAGGTATTGCCCGATGGTGAGAATGTCGACACCGACTGCCGCCATATCTTTGAGCACTTGTTCGATTTCCTCGTCGCTTTCACCGATGCCGAGCATGATGCCAGATTTTGTGATAAAGCCGCGTGACTTGGCGTGTTCGAGTACCCAAAGGGAACGGTCGTAGCGCGCGGTCTTGCGAATCGGACGTTGCAGGCGTTCCACGGTCTCGAGGTTGTGGTTAAAAATATCAGGGCAGGCGTCGAGCACGAGGTCGAGGTATTCCTGTTGTCCGCGGAAATCGGCCGTGAGAACTTCCACCGCGCATTCCGGGAGGCGGTGGTGAATGGCGCGGATAGTGGCCGCCCAAACGGAGGCGCCGCCGTCCTTGAGGTCGTCGCGTGCCACGGAGGTAATTACGGCGTGTTTGAGGTCCATCTTGGCGATGGATTCCGCGACGCGAGCCGGTTCTCCGAGGTCGAGCTCGGTGGGGCGTCCGGTTTGTACCGCGCAAAATCGGCAGGAACGCGTGCAAATATTCCCAAGAATCATGACCGTAGCGGTGCCGCGTGACCAACATTCACCCATGTTCGGACATTGGGCGCTCTTGCAAACCGTATGTAGTTGATGATTCTCAACTATTTTGTGAGTCGCCTTGTATTCAGGGCTGCTGGGGAGTTTGGCACGGAGCCAGGGTGGTTTGCGAGTCTTCATGAAAGTGTGTTACCATTCCCGAAAACCGCGTCGAATTCAACTGCTAATCGCGCTTTTACTTCTGCGGTATCGGGGGTGGTTCCGAGTTCGGCTTTCAGGGAAGTGACCGTGCCGTCTGTGATGCCGCAGGGGACGATTCCATCGAAATGGGTGAGGTCGGGGTCGAGGTTCAGGGCAAAGCCGTGGTAGGTGACCCATTTTTTGACCGCCACCCCAAGGGCGCAGATTTTCCGCGTTTCAATCCAGATGCCCGTTTTGCCCTCTCGCCGCCCCGCCTGCAAACCGTAGTCTGCGAGAGTGGCAATGAGGATGGATTCGAGGTCGCGGAGGTAGGCGTGGAGGTCGCGCCGGTGGTCGAGCGAAAGGATGGGATAGCCCACGATTTGCCCCGGGCCGTGGTAGGTGATGTCGCCGCCGCGGTTGGAGGCATGAAAGGCGATACCACGTTCCCGCAGTTCGTCCTTACTCCAAAGAAGGTGCTGGGCGGCGTCTTTCCGCAGGCCAGTGGTAAAGACGGGGTCGTGCTCGGTAAAAATAAGGGCGTCAGCCACGCGTCCTGCAGAACGGGCTTGCAGGCGTTCCTTCTGGCGTTCGAGGGCGGCGGCATACTCGGTGCGGCCCCATTCAATGGTTTCAATCATACCGGCTGGCGGGCTACTTTTTGGGCAGGATCACGCGTCGGCGCACGACGCCGCCGGAATTGGTTTTTCCCGCACCGGGTTTGATGGCGTTTTGTAATTGAGGCGGCAGGGGCGCAGTGCGGGGGACACCTGTGGGGCGGTTCGTGGATCTCGAAACAACGGGGCCACTGTTCTTGATGGGCAAGGGTTTTTCGTTGGCGGAAACAAGACTGAGTCGTTCCGTGCGCCCGTTTTTGCTGACAATGACCGAGAGGTCACCCGCATCAAAATCGCGCACTGCAATGCCGTTGGCAGTCTCGTTTTCGCTGATCCAATAACCGAGGTTTTCCTTTTTATTGAAGATGCTGAATTGGAAACGGTCACCGATTTGAATGATACCGCGCAATTCCAGTTCGCGGGCAAGGATGCCGGCGGGAGCGGGGGTGACTGGCTTGGCGACCACTACACCGTGACCCGGAGGCAGGAAGGGGCTCTCACTTACAATGGACGCCAGAGCAGGACTTACTGTGCCTGCCATAAGGAGCAGGGTCAGAAAGTGCTGTTGGATCGATGGGCGCATTGAATTTTAACAGGTGGCTTAACGAAAGCGCGGCAGGCCGGACTTAACGGGTTTCGTTGGTTTTTTGTCCTCAAAGCCGCTTCCGTCCATGTAGGTGTCGCCGGTGGTTCCGGTCTCGAGGTATTCTTTCACGGCGTCGCTTTCCTCAAGTAGATCAATGGCCTTATTGCTCATGGCGCTCGCTTCGCTGGGGCTCTTGAGGATGGTGGGGCGGATGAAGATAATCAACTCGGTGCGGGTGTAGTCCACGGATTCGTGACTGAGCAATTCTTTGAAAACGGGCAGGCGACCGATGAGGGGGAAGTAGGTATTGGAGACGTCCTTCTTGTTTTCCTGCAGGCCGCCGAGGATGATGACGTCGCCGTCGTTGACCGTGACAGTGGAGTTTGCCTCGCGCTTGCCGATGATGGGAGATTTGTCGACCGAGCCGGTAGTTGCGGTATCAGTGCTTTGCACGGTATCGATGGTTTGCTCGATCTGAAGTTGCACCGAACCATCTGCGCCAATCAGTGGGGTGGTCGTGAGCTTGATGCCGACATCGCGGTATTCAATCTGAGTCTGGGTGTTGTTATTGCTATTATTGAAGGTGGTGGAACCGGTCTCGAAGGGGCGCGACTGGCTCACATTTATAACGCCCTCTTCGTTGTGGCTCACTACGATGGAGGGGGTGGAGAGGATTTTAACTTTGTTGTCGCCCTCCGCGAGGTCGAGCACGGCGTCGAGGGTGAAGTAATTTCCGTTCCAGCGAGTCAGATTGGTTAATGGATCACCGTCTGAATCCAGCAAAGTGCTTGCGGATTTTAATTTACCCAAGCCTCCGGTAAGTTGAGTTAAGCCATCATTGTACTGCAGCTCGAATTTCTCCAGCCCGCTACCCTGATTTTCATCGAGTGAGACTTCAGTGATGATGGCTTCGATGCGCACCTGCGGGAGGGGGATATCGATTTTGTCGATGAGTTCAGCGATGGATTTGAGATCGGAGTCGGTGCCGTAGGCGACGATGGAATTGGTGCGAGTGTCGGGGGAGAGGCCTACGAAGTTAGAGAATTGGAGGGCGCTGTTGGCCTCGCTGGTAATTTTGGTGGCGGCGCGTACCTGAGCGGGAGTAGGTGCTTTTTTGTTGTTATTGTTTGGGTTGTTCTTGGCCTGATTGTTTTGGTTGCGGGCAACTTTGGCGTCTTCCTGCCGGCCCTCTTCCTGTCCGGAGATGATGTTTTCAATGATGGGGACGACTTCTTCGGCTTTTGCCTGACGGAGCTGGAAGACTTCACTGCGGGTAAGCGGGGCGGCGTCGACGTCGACGCTTTTGACCACATCCTTGATGGTATCGAGGTTGCCCGGGTGAGTGACGACGATGATTTGATTGCTGCGTTCATCGGCAGTGATGCTGGTGTTGCCCTCAAGGTAACGCTGGAGGGGGCCTTTGATGAGGTCTTCCAGTTGACGTTGCATGTCCTGCGCCTGAATGAAGTTGAGTTTGATGAACTCAATTTTTTCGAGGAATTTCTGGGGCTGGTCGAGGCTTTCGAGCATGGACTCGACCCGTTGCAGGTTGAGGAGGGAATCGCTCACGAGGAGGGCGTTGGCCTTGGTGAAGGCGACAAGGTGCGACTGGTTGGAGAGGAGCGGGGCGACGATGTCGTCGCGGCTTTCTTCGGCCTTGAGGTATTCAAGGCGAAAGAATTTGGTATAGATTTGTTGGCTGGGGGGTAGGTCGAGGGTGCTGCCCTCGAGCATGGTGGGGGTGCTTTGGTTAACGTTGCTCGCGGGGACCGCCTTCAGGAAACGCCCGCCGACTTCTGTAAGCATGATCCCGTTGAGGCTGAGGAGGCTTTCGAGGGCAAGGATGGCTTCCGATTCCGAGATCGGGCCGCGGGAATTGAAGTTGATCTTGGCAGCGGGGATGTCCTGGCGTCGGAGGACGATTTTCCCTGTGAGTTGTTCGTAGAGTTCGATGACCTGAATGGAGGAATCGTCACTGAGGATGAGGGTGCCGATTTGGGCTTCCACTTCGGGTGCAGGCGCGGATTCGGGCGCGGGTGATTGCGCCGAGAGGGGTGCAAGGGAAGCAAGCCAGGCTAAGGAAAGGAGGCAGAAGATTTGCAGGCGGTTGGATTGGGTTCTCATAGGATGCCGGATAAAGCGGTAGCGTAATTAAATTGAATCGGGGATAAGTTCAAGGGAAGCGATTTCGAAGCGGATGTCGAGTTCCTCGGGGTTGCGGCGGTTAGCTTTGATGTAAACGCTGTGTTGGTTGATGTAGGGGGCTTCTTTGAGCAGGAGGTCATTGAACTGCACGTATTGCGCAATGGAGGCGCGCTTGAGTTGGACGCGCAGGGTGTGCTCGTTGAAGATCTCGCCCTGCTTGGATTTGACGGGGTCGATGTCTGCGCGGGCGGAGAGACCGGACTGGCGGAGGAGTCCGTCGATACGACCGGAAAGTTGGGTGGCGCCAAAGGTTTTTGAGGAGTCGAGTTTTTCCATGACCTCGCGCGCGCTTTGGGCGTAGGTCTCGGCGCGTTCGAGCCAGAGCGCCTGCTCGGCGAGGCTGGCGGCGGTGGCTTTGCGCTGGTTGTTCCATTCCCCCGTGCGACCCATCCAACTGCCTGCCCAAATGAGGAGCATGACCGCGATGAAGAGGACGCTGAGGAGTTGCTCACGGACGGTGAGGCTCTGGAGGAAACGGAAGATCTTTTGGAGCTGGGCTTGCATCAGGATTGGGGGGCGGGTTCACGTTTGGGTGCCTGCACGGGTTTGGTGGGTCGCGGGGCTTCGGGTTCGCGGTGGGTGTAGCTCAATTCCACGGAGAAGGTGGTTCTGCCCGAACGGGTGAGGGTCTTGGGCGGAGCGAGGAGTTCGAGTTGGCCGGAGGCTTTGAGTTGGTCGATGTAGGCGTTGAGGGCATTGACGGTATTGGCCTCGCCCTCGATGGTAATGCGGTTGTTTTCCTCGGTGCTGGCTTCGTTGAAGTGGATGCTTTTTGCGGGGCGCAGGTTGTTGATCAGTTCGAGAACGGCGACCGGGCGCAGTTGGTTTTCAAAAACGCGCTCGAGTTTCACGCTGAGGGCTTGTTGTTCCTGAATAGTGGCAACAGGGGTGCTTTGGCGTTCGACTTTGTTTTCGCGGATGTTGAGCCAGAGGTTGCAGGTGAGCAGGATCAATTCGACTGCGACGAGGAAGGCGGCAAAACAAGCAGCGTATTTGAAGCCCTGCAGGAGGTGGGCGCTCAGTTTGCGGGCGCGGCGTTCGTTGGTCTTGAAACCCGCGGGCCGAACGTCCGCCGCCCAAAGGGTCTCGGGGCCGAGGCTCACGGTATGACTCGTCTCGGAATCGGGCGCGCTTAGGGTGAAGTGGACTTCCTGCGCCTCGTTCACCGTTGCGTTGCTGAGTTGGTAGGCATCGGCAGCTTCCGCGTTGGCGTCATCGCGCGGTGTCGCGGTCACGGTTTCCGGTATGTGGGGGCTGTCCTGAAAATGGACGCTTGCCTCGCTTTTAGGACTTTGAAAACGGCATTTGTCCGAGCCGGGATTCAAGCCGTATAGGGCGAGGAAATCGGGGAGCACCCAGGTGTAGGATTCGAGGTCTTTGAAGCCCGCCTGCCGGACGCGGTCCTGGTGGGTGGCAAAGCAGAGGAGCCGCTCGTGCTCGGCATCGCACAGGTAACCCCAGTTGAGTTGCTCGATGGGAAAGGGGGCGAGGGCTTCAAGACTCAGCTCGGCAAAGGAGGGGATTTCCTCCCCGGTCAGGCCCTCGGGTAAGCCGATGCCCTCGACGAAAAAGAGATGGCCGGGCAGGAGACACAGGGCCCCGCGTTCGGGGCTTTCAATCGGCTTTGCTTCAAATGTTTCCATTGATAGGGTGGGCTGCTGCTTGGGCTGGGTATAAATGAACGGAATTAGCGGTCTATGTCGACTGTGGAATATCGGGCGGCGGGTTCGGCTTGGGCTTCGCGGAAACCGGTGTTGAGGTCAACAATAAGGAAAGGATATTTGAGG
>CBFHXZ010000035.1:0-15432 GCA_965659965.1 Coraliomargaritaceae bacterium | reverse complement strand
TCTCCAGCCGTTTCATCTGTACCTTCTTCCTTAAATACGTCAGCCCAGGGGCACTCCTCGGCACCCTCGCCTTTGCCGCCATGGCTGCCACCCTCGGCACCATTTACCTTGAGGGCATGACCGGCCTTTACTGCCTCATGGCAATCTCCGCATGCATGTCGCTCATGTTCCCCACCATCTACGGCATCGCCCTTGACGGACTCGGCCCCGATGCAAAAATCGCCTCCGCAGGACTCATCCTTGCCATCGTCGGCGGAGCCTTCATGCCGCGCCTGCAGGGCGGGATCATGGATATGGAAACATTCATGGGCACGACCGGCGTCCGCGGTTCCTTCTTCCTCCCCTTCCTCTGCTTTGTGGTCATCGCTGGCTACGCCCTCTTCACTATGCAGCGACACGCACGTCATAAAATGGTCCAGTAAATTTGACTCCACACTTAAGCATTCATGCAAAACCATCCCTTCAAATTTCCTAAGATCGGCATTCGCCCGACCATTGACGGACGCCTCGGCGGCATACGCGAGTCCCTTGAGGACAGCACCATGGCGATGGCGCAAAGCCTTGCTGATCTCTACACCGAGCACCTTCGCAACCTCGACGGTTCTCCCGTAGAATGCGTCATTGCCGATACCAATATCGGCGGCGTCCGCGAAGCCGCCGCCTGCGAGGAAAAATTCCAACACGAAGGTGTTGGCCTCAGCGTGACCGTCACCCCCTGCTGGTGCTACGGTTCCGAAACCATGGACATGGATCCCCACCGCCCCAAAGCCGTCTGGGGTTTCAACGGTACCGAGCGACCCGGCGCAGTCTATCTCGCCGCCGCCCTCGCCGGACACACCCAAAAAGGCATCCCCGCCTTCGGCATCTACGGTAAAGACGTTCAGGAAGCCGGCGATACCAACATCCCCGCAGACGTCGTCGACAAACTCCTCAACTTCGCCCGCGCCGGTCTCGCCGTCGCCTACATGCGCGGTAAAGCCTATCTCTCCATGGGCGGCACCTCCATGGGCATCGCCGGTTCGGTTGTCGATCCCGCCTTCTGGGAAGGCTATCTCGGTATGCGCGTCGAAGCCATCGATATGACCGAATTCGTCGGACGCATGAGCAAAGGCACCTACGATCCCGAAGAATTCAAAAAAGCACTCGAATGGGTCAAAGCCCATTGCCCCGAAGGCGACGACTACAACGCCGAGGATCAAAAACGCAGCCGCGAACAACTCGACAGCGAATGGGAAGACTCCGTTAAAATGGCACTCATCGCCCGTGACCTCATGGTCGGCAACCCCAAGCTCGCTGAAATGGGACTCGGCGAACAAGCACAGGGACACTACGCCATCGCCTCAGGTTTTCAGGGTCAACGCCAGTGGACCGACCACTTGCCCAACGGTGATTTCATGGAGGCCATCCTCAACACCTCCTTCGACTGGAACGGCAAACGCGCCCCCTTCATCGTCGCCACCGAAAACGACGCCCTCAACGGTGCCGGCATGCTCTTCGGACAACTGCTCACCAACAGCGCTCAAATCTTCGCCGACCTCCGTACCTACTGGAGCCCCGACGCTGTAGCCCGCGTTGCCGACGGTTACCAACTTGAAGGCGCCGCCGAAGACGGACTCCTCCACCTTATCAACTCCGGTCCTGCCGCCCTCGACGGCACCGGCGACCAAACCGGCGCAGACGGCAAGCCTACCATGAAACCGCACTGGGAAATCTCGGATGCCGAGATGGAAGCCAGCCTTAAAAACACCACCTGGCACCCCTCCGTCACCGAGTATTTCCCCGGCGGCGGCATGAGCACCCGTTACCGCACCAAGGGCGGTATGGATGCCACCATGATTCGCCTCAACCTCGCAGGTGGACTCGGCCCCTGCCTCCAAATCGCTGAAGGCTGGACTGTCGACCTCCCCGACAATGTCCACGACGCCCTCGACCAGCGCACCAATCCCACCTGGCCTACCACTTGGTTCGTGCCGAGACTCAACGGTTCCGGAGCCTTCCGCTCCACCTACGAAGTCATGAACAATTGGGGCGCCAATCACTGCGTCATGACCGCCGGGCACATCGGCCACCTCTACCTCAGTCTCGCCGCCATGCTCCGCATCCCAGTCTATATGCACAATGTCGAGGAAGCCCGCGTCTTCCGTCCCAGCGCATGGCGCGCCTACGGCACCGCCGACCTCGAAAGCGCCGACTTCCGCGCTTGCCAGACCTACGGCCCCCTGTATCGCTAGACGAGTGCTCGAAATTCAGGCAGGACAAACCCTCCTCTTTACCGGCGACTCCATCACCGATTGCGGGCGCGCCCGTCCGCTCGGTGAGGGTTCCGCCTTGGGTGAGGGCTATGTCTCCCAAGTAGACATCCTCCTTCGCGCGCACTACCCGCAAACCCCTGTCCGCGTCCTCAACACCGGCATCAGCGGGCACCGCGTCACCGACCTTAGCAACCGTTGGCAAAGCGACATCCTCGACCACGCGCCCGACTGGCTCGCCGTCATGATTGGCATTAACGACGTCTGGCGCCAATTCGATACCCCCGACGATCCCGCATCCGTCACACCAGGGAAATTCGAGTCCACCTACCGCTCACTCCTCAAACGCATCCCTAAGCAAACCACCACCCTCCTAGCGACCCCCTTCTTTATCGAAGCCGACCCCGCCTACCCCATGCGCGTAATGATGGATGCCTACGGAACCATCGTCAAAAACCTCGCCCACGAATTCGGCACCCGCTGCGTCGATACCCAGGCCGCCTTCGATGCCTACCTAAAGCACCAACCCGCCCAAACCCTCGCCGAGGACCGCGTCCACCCCAACCCAATCGGGCACTCCATCCTCGCCAAAGCTTTCCTCGACACCCTTGGCTTTGAGTGGGAACATAAAGCTGCTTAAATTCGATTACCCTATGAAAAAAGTTTTTGTATCTGGTTGCTACGACATCATCCACGCAGGTCACATCCAATTCTTCAGCGAGGCCCGCGCCCTTGGCGACCACCTCACCGTTTGCTTCGCCTCCGATGATGTCCTCTGGGACCACAAAGAACGACGCTCCTCCCTCCCCCAGGAACACAAACTCGAACTCCTTCGCAACCTCTCCGTTGTCGACGACGCGGTCGTCGGAGAAAACCAAACCCTTGGCCTCGACTTCCAGGACCACTTCCGCCGCATCCAGCCCGACATCCTCGCCGTTACTGAAGATGACCAACACGAAGCCAGTAAAAAAGCTCTCTGTGAGGAAATCGGCGCACAATACATCAAACTTCCCAAGACCCCGCCCCAATTCGAACCCGTCTCCACCTCGGGAATCGTCAAATGGATTCAGGCGCCCGACCGCGCCCCCGTGCGCGTCGACTTCGGCGGCGGCTGGCTAGACGTTCCCCGCTACGCCCGCGAAGGCGCCTTTATCGTCAATTGCGCCGTTTCACCCACTGTCTCTCTCCAAGACTGGCAATACGAAAAACGCTCGGGCCTCGGCGGCAGCGGCGCATGGGCACTCCTCAACGGGAAGAGCGGCGTCCATAGCGAACTCGACCTCGGCGTCGGTTGGCAAGATCCCGCTATTATTACCGAAACCGGACTCTGCGTTTGGAAAAGCGGCCCCCGCCCAGAGCTCGCCCTCAAACGCGACGGTGCCCTCCTTGCTGGCAAGATGGCGCTCCTCTACACTGGCTCCGACCACGACACCCCCGGCGCCGCCGACATTCCCCGCGATTACGACAACATCGAAAAAGCTGGTAAACTCGCCGCCCAAGCCATCAATAACAACGACCTTCAACAACTCGCCGACGCAGTAAAAATCAGCCACCAAACCCAACTCGACGAAAGCATGCAAGCCCTACCCGAAGCACCCACCGCCCTCGCCGCAAAATATTGTGGCGGCGGTTACGGTGGCTACGCCCTCTACCTCTTTGCTGAAACCAGCCACCGCGACGCCTTCACCTCAAACAACGAAGCTGCCCTCGCCATCGAACCCTATCTTAAATCAATCCTCTAATAAAATGCTCAAAGGAATCTCACCCCTCCTCTCCCCCGAACTCCTCGCCGCCCTCAACCGCATGGGCCATGGCGACAGCATCATCCTCGCCGACGCCCACTTCCCGGGCGAAAGCTTCAACGAATACGTCATCCGCGCCGACGGACTCCGCATCCCCGACCTCCTCGACGGCATCCTCCCCCTCTTCGAGCTCGACGCCTACGTACCCGATCCCCTCATCATGATGGCCGCCGTCGAAGGCGACACCCTCGACCCACAGGTCGAATCCGACTACCGCGTCCCTATCGACAAACACGCCCCCAAGGCCCCCGCCATTGCCCGCATCGACCGCTTTAAATTCTACGACGCCGCTCGTGAAGCCTTCGCTGTCGTCATGACCGGTGAAACCGCCAAATACGGCAATATCCTCCTCAAAAAAGGCGTCACCCCGCAGTAGTCAGACGACCCGCTCATCGGTTGCGTCCACGGGAGCGATTGTCACGGCGACCGCCTCCACCTTGTGGTGTATTGGGTTTTCCGGATTGTGCGCGGCGTTTGCCGCCACTACGGCGTTGACGATTCTGCCCGGGTGCGGGGCGTTTCAAAGCAGATCGCGTCGCGGGTTTCGCCACCGCGACTTTTTCGCCGTCGGCGTTTATTCGATAACGCGGGATCTCCTTTTTCAGCAGTTTTTCAATATCCCAGAGGTAACCCTCCTCCACATCACTCACCAGCGAGACTGCTTGCCCTGCCTTCCCGGCACGACCCGTCCGTCCAATGCGGTGAACGTAATCCTCCGGTATATTGGGGAGTTCATAATTCACAACATGCGGCAAATCTGCGATGTCCAAACCCCGCGCCGCGATGTCCGTCGCCACCAATACCCGCACACGGTTCGATTTGAATAAACTCAAGGCCCTCTCCCGGGCGGATTGACTCTTGTTGCCGTGAATCGCCATCGCGGCAATCCGTTGACCGTCCAAATGTTTCGCCAATCGATTGGCGCCATGCTTCGTGCGCGTAAAAACCAAGACCTGTGACCAATCCCCGATCTGAATCATGTCCGCCAGGAACTGAGCCTTCGCTTTTTGACCCACAACGTAGGCTTCCTGATCCACCCGATCTGCAGTTGCATTGCGGGGCGCGACCTCCACCTCAACCGGATTCTGCAACATCGAGTCCGCCAGACGTTTGACCTCATTCGAATACGTGGCCGAGAAAAACAAATTCTGTCGCGCCGGGGGCAACAACTTCAGCACCTTCTTGATGTCGTGAATGAAGCCCATATCAACATGCGATCCGCCTCGTCGAGCACCAGAATCTCAACCCCCGATAACTGCGCCTCTCCCCGCTGACATAAATCCAACAAACGACCCGGCGTCGCCACGATGATATCCAAACCCCGTCGCAGGCGGTCAATTTGCGGTTGAAAGCCCACCCCGCCAAAAATGACCGCCGAGCGCAAATCCATCCGATTCCCGTAATCCACGATACTTTGATGCACCTGCGCCGCCAATTCACGCGTTGGTGCCAGTATCAACGCCCGCGGACGTTTATATTGACCGTTGAACTCAGACCCCGCCAACAGTTGCAACATCGGTAAACTGAAAGCCGCGGTCTTACCCGTACCCGTCTGTGCACCCCCGAGGACATCACGCCCCTCGAGGATAGCAGGAATAGCACGCGCTTGAATGGGAGACGGGTTCGTGTAGCCCTTCGCTTCGACCGCCTCCACTAGTTCCGGACGCAGTCCGAGTTCAGAAAATTTCATAAATAGAGTCCTGTATCTGCTCCACAGGCATCGTATTAATAAAAACGAGACCCGAACCTGCGAAACCTTAGATAGCTGAGTGCTGCGCACTCAAGGCGTTAAAATAAAAATGCCGCAAGAAATTCGGGATCCCCCTTGAAGCAAAAAACCGCCAAATTAGCGGTTAAGAAAGTGCAAGCTATCTGAAAGAACCCGCTCCGGCTAGCATAAAGTTAAAGCCTCATAGCGCCCTCAATCCATTTGATAGTTTTCACACAAAACTCGCAGCATGCGGTCCCTCATCCTTATCTTTAAGTCCAACGCTTTAAATAGACCGCCTCATAATTTCTTTAATTCCAATTTTGCACAAAAAAAGCCCGCCGAGAAGGCGGGCTTGAATTGTAGCGAGTTACTCGACTGAAGGTGCGGGCTACATCATGCCGCCCATGCCACCCATTCCGCCCATGTCGGGCATGCCGCCTGCAGCGGGGGCGCTTTCTTCGGGCTCGTCGGTCACCATACATTCGGTGGTGAGGAGGAGTCCGGCAACGGATCCAGCGTTCTGCAGCGCAGTACGCGTCACCATGGCGGGATCGACGATTCCAGCAGTGAGGAGGTCAACGTATTCGCCGGTGGCGACGTTGTATCCCTTGGCACCCTTGGATTTGAGGACTTCGGAAACGACGAGTGAACCTTCGACGCCGGCATTTTGGCAAAGCTGGCGAAGGGGGGACTCAATCGCGCGGCGCACGATGGCAGCACCAAGGGCTTCGTCGCCTTCGAGCTCGCCCGTGGCGGTTTCGATGGCTTTGGCAGCGCGAAGGAGGGCAACGCCGCCTCCGGGAAGGATGCCTTCTTCAACCGCGGCACGGGTTGCGTGCAGAGCGTCGTCGACGCGATCCTTCTTTTCCTTCATTTCGGGCTCGGTTTGGGCACCAACGTTAATGACGGCAACACCACCGGCGATCTTGGCAAGGCGTTCCTGCAGCTTCTCGCGGTCGTAATCGGAGGTGGTTTCTTCGATTTGACGGCGGATCTGCTTCACGCGACCCTGAATGGCGGAGCTTTTGCCGGCACCTTCAACGATGACGGTATTTTCCTTGTCAATGACAACGCGCTTGGCGCTACCGAGGTCGCTGAGTTGGACGTTTTCGAGTTTGATGCCGAGGTCTTCGGTGATGCAACGACCACCCGTGAGGACGGCAATGTCTTCGAGCATGGCCTTGCGGCGGTCGCCGAAGCCGGGGGCTTTGACGGCGGCTACGTTGAGGGTGCCACGGAGTTTGTTGACCACGAGGGCTGCCAGGGCTTCACCTTCAACGTCTTCTGCGATGATGAGGAAGGGCTTGCCGGATTTGGCAACGTTTTGAAGGAGGGGAAGGATCTCGTTGATGTTGGAGATCTTCTTCTCGTGAATAAGGATGTAGGCGTCGTCAAAGCTGACTTCCTGAGTCTCGGCATTGGTGCAGAAGTAAGGGCTGAGGTAGCCTTTGTCGAACTGCATGCCTTCAACGACGTCGAGGGAGGTTTCAATGGACTTGGCTTCTTCAACAGTGATGGTGCCGTCCTTGCCAACGCGGTCCATAGCCTCGGCGATGATGTCGCCGATTTCGGTGTCCCAGTTAGCGGAGACGGTTGCAACCTGTCGGATTTCCTCACGGTCTTTGACCTTCTTGCTTTGCTTGGCAAAGGCAGCGGTGGCAGACGCAACGGCTTTATCGATGCCGCGCTTTAGGTAGATGGGGTTAGCTCCGGCGGCAACATTCTTAATGCCTTCGCGGTAGATCGCCTCGGCGAGCACGGTGGCGGTAGTAGTACCGTCACCGGCAGAGTCAGCGGTCTTGGAGGCGACTTCGCGCACCATTTGAGCACCCATGTTTTCGTAGGGATCGGAAAGTTCGATTTCCTTGGCGACGGTCACGCCGTCTTTGGTGACGGAAGGGGCGCCGAATTTTTTATCGAGCAGGACGTTGCGGCCTTTGGGACCGAGGGTGACCTTCACTGCCTTGGAGAGGGTCTCCACGCCGGTGAGGATCTTTTTACGTGCTGCTTCGTCAAATAGAATTTGTTTAGCCATAATAGTTTTTTGTTGAGAATGCTTGTTTGTTTATAGAAGGGCCTAGGCAACGACGCCGAGGATGTCTTCTTCGTTGATAAGGGTGTATTCCACACCGTCGATTTTAACCTGGCTACCGCCGTAGGTGGGCAGAAGCACCTTGTCGCCAACCTTTACGTGGAAGGGCTTGTCATCGGCTTTACCGGTGCCAAGAGCAACAACTTCAGCTTCCTGCGATTTTTCCTTAGCGGAATCGGGAATGATGATGCCGCCGCGGATTTGTTCGTCTTCTTCAATGCGCTTTGTAAGTACGCGTTCTCCGAGTGGTTTGATTTTCATGGTTATATATTAGTGTAGGTGAATTTAGTGGGTTGAGTGGGTGATTTAGCTTTCTTTTTTGTCGTCATCGACAACTTCGAAATCGGCATCGACGGTGTCCGCGTCGGGTGCTTTGGAAGCGCCCTCCCCTGCACCGGCGGGATCACCGGGTTGAGGTCCGGCGGCGCCTTCGGCACCGGCCTGACCGTAGAGATCTTGCGCGAAGGATTGCATGATGGTCATGATCTTTTCCTTGGGCGCTTTGAGGGCGTCGACATCGGCGTCGCTGTTTTCTAGGACGGCTTTACCTTCCTTGATGGCGTCTTCGAGTTCGGTCTTTTTATCGGCGGGAATCTTCTCGCCGAGTTCCTCGATTTGCTTCTCGGATTGGTAAACGATGTTGTCGAGCTCGTTGCGGGCTTCAACACCCGCCTTGATTTTCTCGTCCTCAGCGGCGTGGGCTTCGGCCTCGCGTTTGAGTTTTTCAACTTCGTCCTTATCGAGACCGGAAGAACCGGAGATGGTGATCTTCTGTTCTTTGCCGGTGCCCTGATCCTTGGCGCTGACGTTAAGGATGCCGTTGGCGTCGATATCGAAGGTCACCTCGATTTGCGGAACGCCACGGGCAGCGGCGGGGATGCCGTCGAGACGGAAGGTGCCGAGCATCTTGTTGTCTTTCGCCATGGGACGCTCGCCCTGGAGCACTTTAATGTCCACGGCGGTCTGGTTATCTGCGTAGGTGGAGAAGGTTTGGCTCTTCTTGGAGGGAATAGTGGTGTTGCGCTCAATCATGGGCGTGGCCACTTCGCCGGCGGTTTCGATGGCGAGGGTCAAGGGAGTGACGTCGAGCAAGAGGACATCGCGGACATCGCCCTGAAGGACGCCGCCCTGAATGGCAGCACCAATGGCGACGACTTCGTCGGGGTTGACGCCCTGGTGGGGATCTTTACCGGTGAGGTCTTTGGCGATTTCAACAACCTTAGGAGCGCGGGTCATGCCACCAACGAGAACGAGCTCGCCAATATCAGAAGCGCTGTGACCGGAGTCGGCCAGGCAGGACTCAAAAGGAGGAATGGTGCGCTTGTAGAGCTTGTCGCAAATCTGCTCAAGCTTTGAGCGGGACAAAGTGACGTTGAGGTGCTTCGGCCCGGAGGCGTCGGCGGTAATGAAAGGCAAGTTGATATCGGTGCTCTGGGTTGAGGAGAGTGCGATCTTGGCTTTTTCGCCTTCTTCCTTGAGTCGTTGAAGCGCCATCTTGTCGGAGCGAAGGTCGATGCCCTGCTCTTTTTGGAATTCCTCGACGAGGAAGTCGATGAGCGCGCTGTCCCAGTTATCACCACCGAGATGAGTGTCGCCGTTGGTCGCCTTAACCTCAAAGACGCCATCGCCGATTTCAAGAATAGAGATATCAAAGGTGCCTCCACCAAGGTCGTAAACTGCGATTACTTCGTCCTGTCCCTTGTCGAGGCCGTAGGCGAGCGCGGCAGCCGTGGGTTCGTTGATGATACGCTTGACTTCAAGGCCGGCGATTTGACCGGCGTCTTTGGTCGCTTGGCGCTGGGCGTCGTTGAAGTAAGCGGGTACGGTAATGACAGCCTCGGTAACTTTTTCACCGAGGTAGGCCTCGGCATCGGCCTTGAGCTTTTGGAGCACCATGGCGGAGATTTGCTCGGGAGCATAGGTTTCGGTCTTACCCTCGACTTCACACTCAATGTAAGCGTCTCCGTTTTTACCGGCGACCACTTTATAGGGCAAGCTGGCGGATTCTTCCTGAACCTCGTCATATTTGCGCCCGATAAAACGTTTGGCGGAGAAAATGGTGTTATTGGGATTGGTGACGGCCTGGCGTTTTGCCGCCTGACCCACCAAGCGTTCGCCGTTCTTGGCGAATGCTACGATCGAAGGCGTCGTGCGAGCACCCTCGGAATTGGGAATAACAACGGGCTCCCCGCCTTCCATGACGGACATGCAGGAATTCGTTGTCCCTAAGTCGATACCTATAATTTTTGACATACCAATTACTTTGCAATGCCCGTGCCAAGCTGAATAAAATTAACTTATCTTATTGATATACAATGGTTTAAAAATTTTATATGAATATCAAGCTCGTGCTAAGGACCCAAAAAAGCGACGAAATGTCACACTTTAATGTCACAACTTGAAAAAATGAGACAGGCGGTGTCACAGTTGGGCGGCCCCTTAATAAAAAATTGGGATTGAAGATTTGATTTTTGGAATGGAAGGTTTGATTTAATCGTAATGCTGGAACCGAGACGCAAAAAGAAAGTCGATTATGAAGCTTTGAATTCGCCCTTAATGCAAATTCCTAGGATGAGCGTGGAGGCGACGCGCAATCTGCTGGACTTGGGCATTCGGGATGTTTTCCAATTACAGGGTCGGGCACCGGAAGTGCTTTTTGAAGAAGCTTCGCAAAAAAATGAGTCGCTACCTGCGGATCGCGTTCGCTTTTTTCGGATGGCCGTGTATTATGCTGAAACAATGGAACCGGACCCAAGGCAGCTTCATCCGGATTTTTGGGTCTAAAAACAAACATTAATGCAACAGGAAATAGAGATTCCCCGCGAGGTACCGGTCATGACAATGGGCGGTGCGGTGCTTTTTCCACATGCCATGATGCCGCTCTATATTTTTGAACCGCGATACAGGGAAATGTTGAATGTGGTTTTAAAATCCGACCGTGTTTTTGCAGTGGCCTCGCTGGACACTTCTGCGGAAGCTGATCCGGAAAGTGAGACGCCTTGCATGGTCGCGGGGATCGGCGTTATTCGTGCCTGCAAAACAAATGTAGACGGCACTTCAAATTTAATATTACAGGGCTTAACGCGGGTCGCATTTGAAGCGATCACACAGGAAGAGCCCTACCGCATGGCTAAGATTCGTCCTATTTCCAGCGAGCCGGGTGGTTCCTTTGACCTCATTGACACCATTGCTCCGGAACTCATCAGTTTGATTGAATTGCAGATTAAATTTGGTGCAGCAATCCCGAGAGAAGTGGTCCGTTTTCTGCAATCGGTGAAGGAACCGGAGGGCGTTTTAGATCTGGCAATTCACACGCTATGTACATCCGGTGCACTCAAGCAAACCCTGCTGGAAACCCGGGGGATTGTGCCGCGATTTGTGAGCTTCAAAGCTCACCTCGAAGAAACGATTGCGGCACTCAAAGTAGAGCAACAACTTGGTGGCGATTGCGATAGCGATACCCTGGAGAAAAACTAGCGGGCTAGAACTTGGGCTTCTCGAAAAAGAAGTCATATACCGTTTGGTTTATCTTGATATCATCCCATGCGTAGTGCGTTTCCATGCCATCCTTCTTTATGGTTTTTATGCTGCCCGCGATCGGGATTCCATCAATAAGACGGTAATCGCTGAAGTAGGTCTCTTCCAGTATTTTACCCTCGCTATCCAAAATATCGACCTTCTGCAAATAATGAGAACGCGCATTAAGATAGTATTTCATGGAGAAATCTGAGTCATCACTCGCAAATATAACGTGCATGGCACGACCCTCGATTACCTCAGATTCCAGTAGGCGGATCTCGATCCCCGCCTCACCCGACAAGGCACGCAAAAGGTGTCCCTTTAAGTCAGCGCTTTGCCGAAGCCAATCGTAATCATCGGGCACATAATCCAGAATAGAGATGCTACCGCCTCTCTGCAAGCGTTGCCAACCGTTATCGCCATTATAAGCGATGATGGTTTCAATACCGTCCAAAATATATTCGTAACGGATTCTGTAAGGCGCTTTTCGGGTCAAGGTTAGTTCAAACTTCTTGTCACCCTCGGTATGCATACCCTTACGAACAATCGTCTGAATACCCTCCGGATGCAATGGGCTCCGCAAGGTGGCATCATATCGCTCTATGATATCAAAAACCTTGGAATTGCTGATTTGAGCTGTGGTGCCTTGTAGGACCAAAGCGGTTATTAATATGATATAAATCCTGTACATATCGTACTTGCACTAAGTAAGCTATTTTTCATGCTTGTTCAAACAAATATAGATTCCAAAAGAGCCTTTATTTCACAATCTGACACGACTCAAACCATCCCACCGCTTACGTGAATACCGAAACACTCACCCAATGGATCACCAACCAGGGCCTCCCTGCTGAAACCGCCGCCCTGTTCGCTGCAGGTCTTGCTTTGCTGGCGCTCTTGGCGGTCGCCGTATTGGCCAACTACCTTGCCCGCGCCCTCATACGCTACCTCATTCACCCGGTCATTCGCCGTAGCAAAACCACATGGGATGACATGCTCATCGAGCATAAAGTGCTGTTGCGCGGTTCGCACCTTGCACCTGCGATCAGCCTCCACCTCCTCGCCCCCTCCGTTTTCCTGAATGCCCCGCAACTTGCGGCATTCCTCAAGGTTTTTGTAAACGCCTACTTCGTAGTCATCCTTCTCCTCATTATTGACGGGGTTTTAAACTTCCTGCGCCAGGCATGGGAAAGCGCCCCCATTGGCAAACGTTATCCCGCCAAGAGCTTTATCCAGGCTGCCAAACTGGTGATTAACCTTATCGGCCTGATCTTCATCCTCGCCGCACTGCTCGACAAATCCCCTGTCGTTTTCTTTTCCGGTCTTGGTGCGATTACCGCCATCCTGCTACTCATTTTTAAAGACGCCATCCTCGGCCTTGTTGCCGGTTTCCAGCTCTCAGTTAACAATATGGTGATGGTGGGCGACTGGATTGAAATGCCGGGCCGCGGGGCAAACGGCGACGTCATCGACGTCTCTCTCACCACCGTAAAAGTGCAAAACTGGGACAAGACCATTACCACCATTCCAACCTATGTACTCATAAGTGACTCCTTCAAAAACTGGCGCGGCATGAGTGATACCGGCGCACGAAGAATCAAACGCGCCATCCTCATCGACCTCAACAGCATCCGTTTCCTTGACGCCTCACTCCTCGAAAGGCTTCGCGAAATCCGAATCCTGGGCGACTATCTGGATCAGAAACTTTCCGATGTAGAAAGCCACAACACCGCTGCGCAGGTGGATCCCCATGATTCTGTAAACGCCCGCCGTCTTACCAACATCGGAACCTTCCGCGCCTATTGCCTCGCTTACGTAAGACAGCACCCAAAAATTCATCAGGAAATGACCCTCATGGTTCGCCAGCTACCACCCACAGAAACCGGACTTCCACTGGAAATTTACGCCTTCACCAACGATACTGAGTGGGTGACTTATGAAGGCATCCAAAGCGACTTCTTCGACCACCTCCTCTCAACACTACCTGAATTTGGGCTCCAGGCCTACCAACACCCTACCGGACGTGACTTTGCAAAAATCGGTTCCGTCCCTGCGCCATCCACAGACGGGGCCCGGCACCCGGAAACTTAGCCGCCGGCCCGCACCGGCTTAAAGTCCCGCGCCGTCAATTCCGTCCCAGCGCGTTCACACACATCCCCCTGCAATTCTAGAACCCGCCCCTTGAGCGTGCCTCCGCAGGCGCAGCTTTGTTTTAAATCCTTCAGGAGGCGCTCCAAATCACGCTGCGTTAAATGCGTCGCAAAAGCGCTCAAAGTCGTGACCGTCTTGCCGCCGCGCCCGGCCTTCTCGCGGCGCACCTCCACCCGTCCACCTTTTGGGGTGCGACGCTCCTGCCGTGACTGGCGGAGCTCACCCGCCGGAAGCCCCTCACTTTCAAGCCCCGCAAATGGATTCGCATTGAGACCCGCCCCGCCAGAAGTCGATCGTTTATCCTGACGCTTCCCGCTCATGTTTGATGCGGGAGTTCAGGATTATCCAGCCACGCCAGGGCTTTGACGTAACTGCGCCGCTCCAGGTAATGCTGAAGTTGTGCTGGCAGAGAGCCCCCTTTTGCAGAGGCGTCCAAGCGGCGCAGCGCCAGCACCAAACTGTCCCCCTCCGGCGCCGAGATCAACTGCGTCGCAATTTCCAAATCTACTCTCAATCCTTCCATATCCATTACTCAAATGGCATGACAGGCAGACCCGTAAGCTCAACCCAAAATTGAGTTCCCAATATTAGCATTTTGAATAATAAAACAAACTTCGTATTAATAAATTGAAACTACCCGAAAGTGCGTTAGCTTGTACCTGTTAAATAAAAACATAGTTGATGAAGCACTCAAGCATCGCAAGTCGTTGGAACGCTGACTTGATTGACCAGAACTACAGCATCTGGTCTACAGAGCCCGCTAAACTGGACGCCGAATGGCGCGCCTTCTTTGAAGGCTTTGAACTCGCCCAAGAAGCGGGTTCCACCACGCAAAAGAGTTCCGCCGGCTCCGGCAACGCTGATCTCACCACCAAGCAAGCTCGCGCTATTGGTCTCATTTACGCTTACCGCTCCAACGGCCACACCATCGCAAAGATGAATCCCCTCGCCAAGGAACGCCCCGCCAACCCCCGCCTCTCGCTTGAGCGGCTTGGCTTTACCGAGGCAGACCTCGACACCGTTTTTCATACCGGCAACTATTTGGGCGGCGTTGAAATGACCCTCCGAGAACTCATCGAGCGTCTCGAAAAAACATACTGCCACACCATTGGCGCGGAATACATCCATATTCAGGAAACTCCCAAACGTCGCTGGATTCAGTCCCGCATCGAGCCCGAGTGCTTCATCCCCCGCTTTTCCAAAGAAGAAAAAAAACGCATCCTTCGCACGATTATTGAAGCCGAAACCTTTGAGGACTTCCTGCAAACACGCTTCGTCGGACAAAAACGCTTCTCCCTCGAGGGCGGCGAAACCCTTATCGCCTGCCTTGAAAGCATCTTTGAACGTTCTGATAAAAATCAGGTGAACGAGATCGTAATGGGCATGGCGCACCGCGGACGGCTCAACGTCCTCGCCAATTTCCTCGGCAAATCCTTCGACTTTATCCTGCGCGAATTTTCGGAAAATTACGTCCCCAACGCCATCTACGGTGACGGCGATGTAAAGTACCACCTCGGTTTCGAAACCCGCCGTAAAACATCCAGCGGCCACGAAGTGGAATTGCGCCTTGCCGCCAACCCAAGCCACCTGGAAGCCGTCGACCCCGTCGTGCAGGGCAAGGCCCGCGCTCGCCAACGCATCCGCGGCGACCTTGAACGGAAACGCGTCCTGCCCGTGCTCATTCACGGTGACGCCGCCATTGCCGGACAGGGCATTGTCGCCGAAGTCTTCAACTTCTCGCAACTCGGCGGTTACCGAACCGGCGGCACCATCCACATCGTCATCAATAACCAGATTGGCTTTACTACCGGACCGCAAGACGCCCGCTCCAGTCGCTACTGCACCGATGTCGCCAAAATTGTTGAGGCACCCATTTTCCACGTGAATGGCAACGACCCACTCGCCGTT
>CBFHXZ010000034.1:0-16735 GCA_965659965.1 Coraliomargaritaceae bacterium | reverse complement strand
TGAGGAACCGGGCCCAAAATCGAGCTGTAACCCGTTTTCGGACTTGGTAATATCAAGATTATTATTTCCAGAACCGAGCGTGTTGAGACCATCAAAGTTATCAATCGCAATGATAAGCGTTTGAGTCTGTGCATTCACTACTGTGGCAGCTAAAAGCGCAATCGCATTGAGCAAAAGAAGCCTAAGATATTTCATTTTCGTCGGAGGATAGATTGGGGTTCACGAAGTAGAGCACATAATACAAACTATCTATGAAATATTATGCAATAAAAAAATGCAATTTTGTGCACAATTATTTTTTAGGGTTAAGTATATAGGATTAAAAATAATGAAATATATGGTCTTTTAGTGCATATAAATCTATACTGTAAGCTTTAGTGTTGGTATCGGATGTGGCTTTATTTGATTTTATAAGGTGTGCACGGAGTTCCGGTACATGGATGCGATATAATGAAACCTTTTTGAAAGCCTTAGTACTCATTGCTTGCATTAGAACATCCAAAAGATACACAAGTACGCGTACTATGACCCATGGATCGAATTCACTTATGAGCCTGAAACCAGCACTTCTTTTTATCTGTCTGAGCGCGCTGCTTGCATTCAGTCTCACGGCTGCGGGGAACAAACCCAATGTCGTTTTTATCCTGAGTGATGACCATCGCTACGATTTTATGGGTTTCACAGGCAAGTTGCCTTGGTTGAAGACTCCACAAATGGATCGTATGGCGCGGGAAGGTGCTTATTTCGATCAAGCTTATGTGAGTACCTCCCTATGTTCTCCAAGCCGGGCTTCTATCCTTACGGGTCTATTTGCGCACACACACCGTATCGTCGATAATCAAGCACCCAATCCAGGTAATCTGACTTACTTTCCGGAGTATTTGCAGAATGCTGGTTATCAAACCGCTTTCATTGGCAAGTGGCATATGGGAGATGAATCGGACGAACCGCAAGCGGGCTTTGATCACTGGGAGTCCTTCAGAGGTCAGGGTGTTTATCATGGCGCGACACTTAATATTAATGGGGAGCGAGTGACGTATGGGAAGGAGGTCTACACCTCTGATTTACTCACCGAGCATGCGGTCGATTGGATGGAAAGCCTCGATCCTGAGCAGCCCTTTTTTCTGTATCTTTCTCACAAGGCGGTGCATGCGGAGTTCAAGCAAGCAGCGCGACATGCAGGTATGTATGCCGATGCGAATTACGCATTGCCTGTGAGTTATTGGCAGACCAAGGACAAGAGTTACAAGGATTTGCTCTGGCCGGAATGGGTTAAGGAGCAGCGGCACAGTTGGCATGGTGTGGATTTTATGTACCATGATAATGCGGCGCTTGGCGACCTAGTGATCAATTACTGCGAAACCCTCATGGGGGTGGATAACAGTATTGGCACGGTGATGGCTTTTCTTGAATCCCGTGGGATTGCAGACGAAACCGTGGTCATCTACATGGGCGATAATGGTTTTAGTTGGGGGGAGCACGGTTTAATCGACAAACGTCACTTTTATGAAGAATCTGCCAAAGTGCCGCTCCTGGTTCGTTGTCCGGCTCTTTTTGAGGGCGGGGAAACCCGTCACGAGCTGGTGCAGAATATTGATATCGCACCGACGATCATGGCACTGGCAGGTTTGGAAAAAGAGCCCAGCATGCACGGTGAATCCTTCCTGCCCTTGCTCAAGGGTGAAGCGGTGGAATGGCGCGACAAGGTTTTCTATGAGTATTATTGGGAATATGATTTCCCAATGACGCCATCTGTCTTTGGTGTACGCACGGATCGTTATAAATACATCCGTTATCACGGCATCTGGGATCGTAACGAACTCTATGACCTAAAGGCTGATCCGCACGAGATACATAACCTTATTGAAAGCCCGGAGCATCAGGACACCATTCGCCAACTTGCCGGGGAAATCTATGATTGGCTGGAAACTACCGGCGGGATGCAACTTCCCCTCAAGCGCACCATCAAGCACCGCTGGGGTGACTACCGCCACGAAGGGCAATATTGAGCAAGCTCAGCGCGGTTTGCGGGGCGTTACGGGCGGGGGAATTTGCTCTCGCCAAGTCTCGATGTAAATTGCCAACGGTGCCACAATTTCAGGTGCTTCGGCCGAGCGATCCTTTGCTTCGTAGGGATCCTCATTAAGGTTGAAAAGCAAGGTGCCATCCTTCCGGCTGAAACAAAGCTTCCAGTCCCCATCCCGAACCGCTCCGGAATCACCGGAAAACCACAAAAGCCTGCGCGGAGCCCAGTCAAGCGCTTCCCCTAAAATAAGCGGCGAAAAATCAAACCCGTCCAGTTGAATTTGTGGCTGCGTTTGTGTGTCTGCCAGAGCACAGAGGGTAGGGTAGAGGTCGAGTGTTGTAATGGGTGTTGGGTTGATGATCGGACCCCTGATCGCAGCGGGCCAATTTAAAATAAAGGGCACACGAATGCCGCCCTCGTAAAAGGTCCCTTTGTTTCCTCGGAGGCCCGCAGTGGATCCAAGCAACTCACCTCGCGGCCAGGATGGAGGCATTCCTTTAAAACGAGTCAGTGCAGGGCCATTATCGCTGATGAAGAGAATGAGGGTTTTTTCACGAAGCCCTTCGGCTTTTAAAGTTTCAAGGATCTGACCAACTCCTTCGTCGACTGCTATAATCATGGATGCATAAAGCTTCAAAGCCTCGCCTTGGATATGCTCGAGTTGGTTCAGGTGCGCGCGCTTTCCATGCAGGGGGCTATGAGGTGCATTGTAGGCAAGCAAGAGAAAGAAAGGCTTGTCTTTTTGTTCAGCAATGAACTCGCATGCGTGACGTGAGAGGCGATCGGTTAGGTATTCATCGCCTGCACGGTTGGGTCCCCAAAGGCCGCTTTGCTTGCTGCTGCCATAGTTTCTGTCGTCTACTCCCTTGTAGCGACCCTGCTCATCGGGCCAATAATCGCCCTCCCAGACCATGACTGCGTCGCAATAGTCAAAGTAATTGCGGGCGGGCATGGGATTCCAGGAGGGGTTATTAAGGTTCCACTTACCGACTAGTCCGGTTGTATAACCTGCAGAGCGGAGGGCTTCGGGTAGCGTGGGGTGACCTTCCGGCATACGCACCGCGCCCATATCAGGATTCCAATAAACTCCCATGCGACTGGGCTGGAGACCGCTGAGGAGACCCACGCGACTGGGTCCACAAACGGGGCTGATGCTATAGCCTTGAGTGAAGCGCAAACCCGATGCCGCGAGGGCATCGATATTCGGGGTCGGCACGAGCTCGCCTCCATAGCACCCGGGATCTCCATAGCCCATATCATCCACAAAAATAAGAAGGATGTTGGGCTTAGGGGCTACTGCTTCTGCTTGGGTAGGGGTGAGTCCATTAAGCAGAAACAGGCATCCTGCTAAGGAGCACCTTTTGAGCAAAGTTTTAGGCAGTCTCATTTGGGATAGCGGCTCAAGAAGAGAGTTTTTGCCGCACCTGATTGTCCATTTTTCCAGCTGTTGCTTTCCTCGGGACGCTCTGCGCCAACAGAATTCAGATATAATTCCAGTTGTGCGTTTAATTCTGCGACCAGTGCAACTTCTTGGCTTGCGAGGTTGAAGGTCTCCGAGATGTCGTCGGCCACATTAAAAAGCAGGTCGCGCTTGGATGTATAAAATTTTATCAATTTATAATCACCAATACGAATGGCAGAGTGTGGTTCGAAGAGGCCAACCACATTATAGTGCGGGAAATGAAAAACGATGCCCTCTGGCGGGCGTTCTAATTCAGCATCTGGGTTCTCGAGTAGGGTTCGAAAACTGCGACCATCCAGTTGCTCAGGCAAATCCTTGCTGCTGCCGGCAAGGTCAATTATAGTGGGTAGCAGGTCGTAACTTATGACAGGCGTATTGCTTTGTGATCCCGCGACGATATCGGGGCCTAACACTGCGAAGGGTACTCGGATTCCGCCTTCTGCTAAGTCCCATTTTCCACGCAAAAGCGGGGCGTTTAAACCTGGATCGTATTGTCGACCGCGGTTGGTTTGAATCGGTAGGCAGGGCATTCCGCCATTGTCTGCGGTGAAAATAAGATAAGTGTTCTCTGCCAGTCCCAGGGCATCAAAGGCCGCCAGGAGTGTTCCGATAGATTGATCCAAGTCTTCAATCATGGCAGCATAGGCTTTGTTCTCGTGCAATTGACCGGGCTCTCGCTGCCCCACCGCGTCAAAGGTCGCCTCACTGTATACGATATCAGAATGCAAGGCATAGTGCGAAAGCTGGATGAAGAAGGGTCGTTCTGCCTCAAGCGAAGCTTCCATAAATTCAATGGCTCGCTCGGTCAGGGAGTCAACCCGCTTGGGGTCGGGTTCCGCATAGCCACCCCATTCGAGGTGGTGATCCGTCATATGGAATCCCCCCTCTTTATTGGTGGTCTTGCCATCGTGCACATCATATCCGTATCGGCTTGGGTCAGCATTGATGTGCCATTTTCCCAAGTGAGCACAATGGTAGTCCGGATTGATCTTTTTTAAAAGTTGTGGAATCCCAACCTGATTGTGATCAGCAGCATTTTTTCCGACCACACGAGTGTAATGCAACCGCGCCGGAGACTTGCCAAATTGAATACTGTAACGAGTTGGGCCGCAAACGGGGGCTGCGGCGTAGCCATTACTAAAACGCATACCGCGATCGAGTAGGGCATCCATATGCGGGGTGCGGTGATAGTCGCTCTTTGCATTTGGGCGCCTTAAATCCATGCTGCTGGAGAGACTCGACCAGCCGTGGTCATCGGTCAGAACCAAGATGAAATTTGGGGATGCCTCCTTGGCCCAAATATTATGCATGTTTGCGACTGCAAAGAGACCGCAAAGAAAACCTATTCTCAATAATGGCATTCGTTTTTTATTAATTGTATACGCTCTAAAACGCAATTTTAGCCATTAGGCGTATGGTGCGTCCCTCACGGTAAAAGGCGTAATTGCCACGATTTACCAAGTCGGTATTGTCGAAAAGATTGTTCACGTTTGCTTTGAGATTTAATACCGGGGCTTGGCGCCCGGTGCCAAGTTTCTTAGAATATCCTACGAAAAGATTGGTGGTATGCTCATGGTCAAGCTCGAGTGGGTATTGGGTGCCATCCGGTAAATTGAAAAAGGTCTGCATGCTTTTTGAGCGGAAAGTTTGGTTGAGACCGCAGAATAGGTTTTTCAAGCTCCCATCTGTAAACTTATACCGCACCGTGAAATTCGCACGGTGTTCAGGTCTGCCTAGGAGTTGGTCGCCCTCATAAAAGTATTGATAGCGCTGTGCTTCAGTTATGGAGGGGTGCAAAGATTTAATGGTATTATCTAGGGTGAAGTTATACGAAGCAATGAAAGTTAAGTTCTTGTTTGGATTGTAGGTGGCCTCTACTTCGATACCTTCTGATTGGGTGACATCTCCACTGGAGCGCTGGCCTACCATATTACCTTTAATAATAGATCCAAGTGGCGCCTCCGGGGTGCCGCCAGCATTTGCATTAGTGTAGTAAAGATAAGGAAATGCTTCACCATAAGTGGCTGCGGGGTAGATTGTATTGAGCATCCCGGTGGTGTAACGAAACTCATCGTCATTTTCTTTTTCAATGGTGTAGAAAACAAGCTGCCCATCCAGGGTATTGTTCAAGGTGTTAAAGCGAATACCAGTTTCAAAGCCCCGGCCGTATTCGGGTGGAACAATTTCCCCAATGGGGTTAAATTGTGTTCCGCTGGGTGACTGAATGGATTCCGCATAGTTGACAAAGACACCCAGTGACGGGTTGATCCAAAAAAGTCCGCCAATGGATGGGCTGACCTTGGTATAGTTCTCGGAACTGTTGATAGTGTAACCATCGTCATTGAGCGGATCCTCACGCCCGTGCACCGAAACTTTACGAATACTCGCCTTAACATCGACTCGGTCGTATCGAGCCCCAATTAAAGTGTGCAAACGTCCATTTAAATAATCGCTTTGAAAGGCAAGCCATTGACTGTTCGTGTTAACGTCTGCGGACTGAATTTGCCTGCGGGCCCACTCTGAATTTGGATAATCGTCTAGGGTATAGTTAGCAGTTACCGTATATGGATTAGCGGTAACATCTGGGTTGTCGCCGTCGGTTCCATCAACGGGTAAGATGGAGACCGTTGAATCGGATTCAAAGTCAAAAGCGATCCCGGGAACATCGGTGCTAAAATCGTTATCAATTAGGGTTTGAAGATCGAAATATTCATAGGCTCTGAATTTGTCATTCACCAGATCTTTGGTCAGGGCATTGAGTCCTATATAGGATCCATCGGCTTGAAGTGCGCCCACCGGAATCATATCATCGAATTCAGCCTCATAATTTCGCTTCATGTAGTCTAAGCCACCCACCCACTTATGATGGCTAGCTCCAATTTCGAAGTCATAAGCAAAAGTAGCCTTATAAGCCAAGCGTTCGCTGTCCCAATTATTTCTTTGCCAGAAAGTCTTAATATAGGGTGAACCCACATCGTACTGAACCCGTTGATTGTTATCAATTCGAGTGTCTGGATCCCACAGAGTAAAGGTTTGGACGACGCGCGAAGCACTAGTTGAGCGCGCTAGATTGTAACCGTCATTCGTTTGAAGGCCCACCGCAAGCTCAATTTCCAGATTATCGGTTGCCGAAAGGTTGTAAAAGGCTGAGCAAAAAATGCCGTCTCGATCATTGATTTTATCAGGGCCGGAAATAGCACCAAAATTCTCATTATTGATGCCGACATAGGTCGCGGTAATATCATCACGACTACTGAAGTTGTCGCTGGTGGCTACGATGTGATCCACCACAGGTTGTGGCAGGTATTGAACATAATCCGGACTGAAGGGAACCTCATATTCATAACGACTCAAAACGCCATTATAGGTATCATTGAATTTGTTAGTATCAAAGATACTGGTGCCATCGATGACGTTGTCGTCTAGCTTGGTTGCATCCCGCATGGTGCGGATACTCAAGTTAACATCAGAGTCAACATGTTCGAAATGCCCCCGCAGTTTACTCTTTCGCGAGAGTTGATATGTCACCGCCAAGGTGAGGGCTTGCAGTTCATTTTTTTTATAAATACCATCAAAATTTTGCGCCGTATCTACTCCCATTAATTTGACGGCAAGTTTGTCTGAGAGCTTATGGTTGAATAAAAATTGGGTGCGATTAAAGTCTTTGTTTCCGAAGGTATAGGAAAGGGTTTGAACGTTTTTATTAAAGTTAGCCACTTGAGGGATCGTGTTGACCGTTCCTCCCGGTGATGCCTGGCCAAAAATTAAACTATTTGCTCCTTTAATGACGTCGATACGATTGATATTATAATTATCACGGGCTAAGTTTCTGGGAAAAGAATCAAAAGTAGCATTAGAGGTTCTAAAGCCACGAATTCTTATCTGATCAAAGCTGTAGCCATCGGGGTCGGTATCAACACCGGCGATCACCGATGCTAGATCCTGGCTGGTTTGTATATCCAAGTCATTGAGCAGTTCCTCGTTAATGACCGAGAGGGTAATGGGAGTGTTTTTTACGAGCTCGTTGGTTCGCGTGGTAGAATTACTGTTGGCGGTAAAGTAGCCTTGGTCATTCGCAGCAGAAACCTCAAACTCAGATAATATGTAGATTTCGTCATTTTCTAGCGTCGTTGCTTGGTCTTTTGAGGCCTCATTAGCGTTGGATTCAAACAGGGCTAGTGGAGCGATTGTCAGGGTAAGACACGGTGTTACAAATTTCATTAAAGGGTAGGGTTTGAGCGCGTTTCAAAGCGATATACTAAAGCAAATGCTTTAAACTTGTCAATGCAATATTATGCACTACTGTATTTTTTAGGATGATACATTACAAATATTTATGCCTGCTAGTGTGTGTTTGTATGCTTTTACAGCTTACTTGTTACGCACAACTTAGAGAACAATTTATGATGCAAGCGAACGAAGGCACTCCCATTGGGACGCCTACTACCAACGCAGGTATTAACAGCATTGGGTGGATTAGCACCTGGCAACTTGCGCAAGGTGCTGCCAATTTTTCTATTACTGATCTTGAGGTTGAAGGACTGCCTTCCAATGGCGGCGCTTTAAAACTAATCGGTGAAAAAAAGGAAAAATTCTCCGGTAAAGGCGTTGTCGTGCGTCAAATTAGCGAAAGCTACACTGGTGATGTATACGGTGCATTTCGATTCAATTCCGGTAAGCTGCATGAGGATTCAATTATTGGTTTACTGATTGGAGTACCGGCTAAAGAACCACTCACCCCCAAGAATGCATTTTTTGCGATATGCCCAAAACGATGGGGATCTCCACTCGGAATGATTGCCGCTGGAAATAAGGTTAGCAAAGTGAAAGTCGGCAGTGCCTGTCTCCCCTTTGATACCAATCTTGTTTTATGGAAGTTGGAAAAGCTTCCTGAAATTGGAAAACGCAAAACGATCGGGTTAAAGATGTGGATATTAAACTCCGCTCAAGCAACTTACTTTGCAAAGGAAAACTTCTCGGAAACTAAACTCACTGCGGCTGAATCCGGGGCTTTGGAGAACGAAATTTTGCAGCATACTTCAATGACGATAAGAAATTCCAAGCGCACCATCGCTCGAGGAATGGTCGTGGCCCTTTATGGATTTTCTACCTCGCAGCTACACTTTGATGAGATTGCTATTTCAAATGATGGCTTTATTTTAGCGCCCTGATCTAAAATCAAATTTCGAATTCGCTGAATCAAACTCTTGCGGTGCAATTATGAAGTGAACAACAGCACCGATCGAATCTCAACTACCATACGTACCATCGACCCACTAGAATTCTGTGCAAAATCAAAGCGCTACCGCACCCCTCTCACTCGGCGAAAAAATCGGTTACGGTCTCGGTGATACCGCATCGAATCTCTACTTCAAATTTTTTGAGGTCTTTCTAGTTTATTACTACACCGATATCTTTGGGCTCAATCCTGCCGCCATGGGAACGATGTTCCTCGTGGCAAATTTATGGGATGCCGTCAACGACCCCATGATGGGTGCCATTACGGACCGCACTCAGACGCGACAGGGCAAATACCGTCCCTATTTGCTTTGGTTTGCCATTCCTTATGGCCTCGCGGGATGGCTTATTTTTGCAAACTTTGGCTTCCTGAATAATCCAGGCATGAAACTCGCCTATGCGTACGTCACTTTCATTCTTTTTAAAATGGTGTACACCGCGATCAATGTGCCTTACTCCGCAATGATGGGGGTCATAAGCCCTGTGGCTGAGGATCGCCAGGAATTGGGACGCTTTCGTTTTCTAGGTGCCTTTGGTGGAGGTTTCCTGATTTTTCTCAGTGTTCGCCCCTTGGTAGAATTTTTAGGGCAGGGAGATGAATCGCTCGGTTTCCAACTGACGATGGGACTCTTTGGTATCCTTTCAATCGTGTGTTTCTTTATCTGTTACAAGGCGACGAAAGAACGCATTGCTCCGCAGGTGAATGAAGACAAGGTTACCCTTCGAAAAGACTTAGCCTTTCTCTGTAGGAACACACCTTGGTTAATCATGTTTATTGCAGGTATTTTGACGCTGACCAACGTGATACTGCGTGGCTCAGTTACGATACATTATTGTGAGTATTATCTGGGTTGGGGTTCGGAGAAGGTGCTTGGGTGGATGGACCTCACCACGCTCTTTTTATCGAGCGGAACGCTGGCATTCATCGCAGGTTGTTACATGACGAAATGGGTGCTAAGTCGTTACACTAAAAAGAACGCGCTAATCACTTTAACGATTATAAACGCGCTTGGAATCTTCGCTTTCTTCATTGTACCGCCGGAAGCGATCATGATCTTATTTGCCCTCAATCTCTTTTGCAGTTTCGTTGCGGGACCCACTCCGGCAATTGTTTGGGCGCTTTATACGGATGTGGCGGATTATGGGGAATGGCGCTTTGGACGTCGGGCAACCGGGCTGGTTTTTTCTGCCGCTCAGTTTGCGCAAAAGATGGGAATAACAATTGCAGGCAGTACTGCCGGTTACCTTCTGGCGGGTTTTGGCTACGTCGCCAACCAAGATCAGACTTCGGAAGCCTTGATGGGGATTCGCATTATATTTTGTATCCTACCTGGAGCCCTCGCTTTGGCAAATGGACTCCTATTGATTTTCTACCCGCTCTCCCAAACGAAGACCCAACGTATTCAAGCAGAGCTTGCGCTTACGAGAGCACACAATGACTCCAAGGCTTGAGTCAGCGGTGCCAATTAGAGCTATATCCGCTTAAACACGCGCACGTAGTCAACTTCCATGCGCTGCGGAAAGAGGGATTTATCAATACCTTCTCTTCCTCCCCAGCTTCCACCAACTGCGATATTAAGAATTAAATAAAAGGGGTTATCTTCAACAAAAGGCCAATCGTCTGCCGGGCGTTTGCCTTTTTCAATCACGTGATAGCAAACATCGTCCACAAAGTAGCGAATCGTATTTGCATCCCATTCGACCGCGTAAACATGGAAATCATTCCAGACATCTTCCAGGATGACTTCTGAGCTAACGCCGCTACCGTTCATGAAGTTTGAAACCTTCGAATGAACAGCTGAATAAACGTGGTTAGGCTTAAACCCAACATGTTCCATAATGTCCATCTCACCGCACAATGGCCATGGCTGGTGTGACTCATCTCCAAGAAGCCAAATCGCAGGCCAGGTACCGCGGCCGGTTGTGAATCGTGCGCGTGCCTCGACCCGGGAATGTACGAATTCCTTTTTTCCTCGAGTGATCAGTCGTGCGGAGGTAAATTCCTGAGTACCAAGCAGGTCGGTCTTAGCGTTGGAGCCCTCCAATTCTTTGACAATTTCTTGAGAGCGTTGAGCGCTTACATCCTTTAGGTGGGCTTCAATAATGAGAATGCCATCTGCTACACGAACATTATCCGAGTGGTCGGTGTAATTTTGCAGTTCCTCGTTAAATCCGAGGTAGCCATGTTCGTAGTCCCAAATTTCTGGATTGGGTTTGCCGCTGTAGTCAAATTCATCCGACCAGGAAAGTTCCCATAGGCTCGGATTAAAGGAGGCTGTTGGTTTCGAATGTGTCATTAAAACAAAAGTGCAGCTCAAAACAGCAACAAATTCATAAATTTTAAAGTGTGTTGAAGAAGTATACATGACTGAATTTTTATTAAAGATTAATAGAAATTAATTCAGGATTTGAGCTAAGCAAGTAAGAGTGCTTCCGGAATGGTGATAATAATACGACGAATCTGGCCCTTGCGGAGTGCGATTAGTTGGTAAATTGCCTCAGGAAGTTCAGTATATGAGTCGCTGGTAGTTTCGTCCCCAAATGTATGGGTTTCGATTTTAACTGCTTTCGCAGCTTTATCGAGGCGGTAGATAAAAGGAACCTGACAGTAAGTAAATGCAAGTTCGTCTACATGAATGGTTATCGACTCTGTAGAGTTGTCTGTGTGAATGACTTCAAGCGTACGCGTTTGCTTGGCAAACTCCTCGCGTTTTAAAAGTTGTGGGTTGATACGAAGTGTCCCTCCCTGCACGCGGATTCCCAATTCGCCAAAGCGAGTGATAATTTCCTCCTTTGCTTGTCCAGTCATGCCGGGTTGTTGCGCGCCGGCATGGGCCGGGGTATGGGAGTAGGGGTCGTTCGGGAAAGCTCCAAAGGCTTCAGCTGTTTTGTTAAAACCGATACCCTCACGTATTTTATAATAGCGTTCCCCCAAGGCCTGTTGAAGTTTCGGGTCAGGCTTGCGGGCTTCGCTTTCGCGAAAGAAACATTCCTGAACCGCCAGCATGAGTTTTGAAACTTGATGCCAGTAAATACAACCCAAGCCCTCAAAGGAAAACATTCCGCCGCTCCGCCCACTGAAACTGTGGTGGGAAAAAACTTGTTCGTAAATTGAGCGTATCAGGGGCGCCTCTTTTCCTACCAGCGTAGCAAGTTCAGAATCCTTGGATAGGGATTCAAGTTGGCGGTTCAATGCCTCCAGGCTCTCGAGCGGTGCGACAAAACGTACTTTTCCGTATAGATCAATATTGACCAGATCGGTGTTGTGGTGCCGGATTAAACGTTTCAAAAGTTTTGAATTTTCAATACTTTCTTTGGGAATAAGGCCCTTGTCTATGAAGTCGGAAAGTTTACGATCGGGATATAATACAAAGCTATTCCGATCCGGGGTATAAAGTTTGCTATTAAACATCGTATCCACCAACGCAAGGGCTTGCTCGCTGCTCAAGTATTCGGCGCTTAAGGCAGAGACCTGACCTTCAAGCATTTCGTAAAGTCGCTGTACTGAAATCGCCTGATACGGATCGGTATAGCTCATGAGGTTGTAACTGTCGATTAAACCATCCGGACGTTCCGCAGCCCTCAAAGATATTTTCAGCCATGTCTCTGCTTTTTCGAGCAGGCGAAGTAATTTGTGCATGGGAAGGGTAGCGGTCTTGGTAAAGTTCTGCGCATAAATACTTTCACGGTAATTCTGCCCCGCAATGCCAAGGGCACAGGTTGTTTTGGCGCGGTGAGCGTCGTCTTGGGTGGATGCAATCGCGACCTTGGCTGATTGGTCAAAAATATTGAGGAGCGACTTAAACAATTCAAAGACCGGTTCGCTGATAGTAACCGTTTCATCCGGATCATGGGTGCTCCATAATTTGCGACAAAAGCGCAGATAGCGTAGTAAATGCCCTGTGGTCACCATTGAAAGCCCATTACCAACCAGAGCATTATTCGCGTCATTCCATTCCGGTCGTTCGGTATTCATCCAAATTCCACCCCCGGGAACAAAATTGCTCAGTTTGACAAGTGCTGGAATGAGGAGTTTTTCGCAAAGGGTGGCTTTGTGTGTTTGGCCATCACGATGCTTTAGAAGCAAGCCATCATTGCCTTTTTCCTGGCCTTTTTTGCGCAATTGTTGGCTGAGTTCTGCATCAAATTCTATACTTGAGCGCGGGTTTTCAAATAGCGCCTCCAAGGATTTGATTTTGTAAGGAACGTGGGCGAAGGCAAAAATGGGCATATTCAACCATTGCTCTAAAACCTTTGGGTCATGTGCGTTTAATGCCTCAAGTAAGCGGAGGAGATAAACAATCTGGTGGTCGCCCCAGTAACCAATTCCGGAAAATGGGTCTTCTGGATCGACTTCCTCCCAATCAAAACTACCATTAAACAACCGGTAGGGATTATAGCCATCCATCGTGGAGGTGTTTAGGAATTTAGCGACGACATGCTCAAGAAAACCCGGATAGCTGATACATAAAGCTTCCCAGTTTTGGAAAATATCTCGCCAATTGCCTTCATAGGCCAAAATCGGTGCGCCGTCCGCATCGTGGGTGCGAATCATGAATTTATTCCATGGGCGACTCGGGTCGCCATGGCGCCGGCTGAAAGTAATCGGTAGGTATTCAAGGAAGTACCGCAGTAAATCCAGATCACCGATTGCCTCGATCTGCTTACGACAGCTTGAGTACTCAAGCCACCCTTTTAATGACTGCAGATCTTCGCGATGGGAATTGTATAGCGCTGGGTTTGCGGCCTTGATGTGCGCTTGTAGCGCCTCACCCTCGATGGTATAGTTATTAAGGAATATGCCCCCGCGCATGGAGTTGAAAAGAACATTTGCGGTGTGATGCAGGTGATTCATTTGATTCTCGCTGCTTTGGATGGCATCCGCTTGTGCCAATAGGCTATGGAGTTCACGATCGTTTGTTAAGATGGCAGCCTGGATGGATGCTTTACCTTTTTCCGGATCGCCATCTAGTTCGGCGCAGCGTGCAGTCAATTCAGCGGCATCCAATTCGCAATCCAGTACCATCAGCCACTCGCGTGATTCCCCTGCAGCTAATTCAATTTCAGCATGGAGCCAATAAGACCCTCGCTGACCTCGACTCAGGTGGCATTTCCGGGGAATTTGTTGACGTTTCATCGATTCGGCTGCGTCTTGCGCGAGGGTCACCGTCGCTTCTTTCAGCCCGCTGGACCAAACTGCATTGGTGTAGAGATTTTCTAAAGGGAACGGTCGGTCGGTGATGCCTGAGGCCGTTGAAAAAACCGCCATGCGCGAGTCAGGTAAAAGTTCACTTTGCTTGTAAGCATCCACAAGCGTACTCCGCGTTGCCTGCAAGCGAGCGTCTATTTTTGGCGGCATAATATTCATCACCCCATCCAAAATACTGAGCCGTTTTGGCAGCTTGCCTTGATTTTCAATTCGGACGCTGCGTGCCAATCCAAAGCGACCTGCCGGCTGCCAGCGGTAACTGAAAATTAAGCTCTGATCGCTGGAATGCTCTGTAAAGCTGATGCAGTTACTGAGGGGCGTTTTTGCTAAAACCCGACTTGTATAGGCGGTATCAAGTGCATGCGGAGAAAAAGGCTCCCACAGGCTGGCTTCAGTCGCATCTTTGATTTGTATTACGGTACGTGGGCCTGTTATCCCATAAGCATCGTGAATTTTGTCTACGGTAACGTATGGAAAAATAACAGTATCTTCGCTCCCTCGTCCGGCACTCAGTGAACCTTGACTTGAAACATAGGTCCATAAATCATCTCGACTGACCAAAGACATTAAAAACGGCGACATACGCTCATAATTTTTAATCTCTAACGAGTCCTTTTTTTGAGCGTTTTTTAGCTGATTACTGGCGGTGGTGATAGACATTCAAAGTAAAAGCTTGAAAAATGCACAATTACGCACACTTATTGCAAGCTTATGTTTTCAAAATTCCTTACTAACTGTATGAATACAGCATTTTTCATGCACATTTCTACTATTTTGTTTTCATCACTCATTGTTGATGAGCAGCTACTAGCCAATGAGACAAAAAGACCCAATATCGTCTTTATAATAACAGACGATCAGCGCTATGATGAAATTGCAGCGGTCGGGAAGTTTCCTTGGTTAGAAACTCCAAATCTCGATCGATTCGTCCGCGAAGGGGTACATTTTAAAAACGCCTTCGTGACGACTTCGCTCTGTGGTCCCTCACGAGCCTCATTCCTAACCGGCACATATGCCAGTCGTCATGGTGTCATTGTGAATGAACATGTCGATTATGACATGGAATTACCGACCTTTCCTTTGTTACTGCAGGAGGCGGGTTACCATACCGGCTTCATTGGGAAGTGGCATCAAGCGATGCACAATCGTCCACGCCCCGGGTTTGATCATTGGATGTGTTTTTGGGGACAGGGTAAGTATTTCAACGACAGTTTTAAGATGCATGGCGATAAAGTGCACAAAATGGAGTCAGGTAAATATTTGACCGATGAATTGAATGACTTAGCAGTTGCCTTCATAAACGAAGAGCGCGAAGCCGACCAACCCTTTATGTTGTACCTGAGTCACAAGGCACCGCATCAGCCCTTCACACCCGCTCCGCGGCACCGCCAGCTCTATCGCGATTTTAAGATTCCCTCACAGGACAACCTCAAAGACGACCTTGCCTCCAAGCCTAAATATGTTCGCGAGAGTGCGCTCAAGAACAGAGATAATCCAAGCGGCTTGGCTCGCCTGCACCCTTTGATTCCAAATAAAATGCGCACCCTGACGGCGGTCGATGATGGGGTTGGCATGATCATGGAGGCCCTGAAGTCAAAGGATTTGCTCGATAACACCGTTGTTATATTTGTTGGTGATAATGGTTATTTCATGAGCGAGCATGGGGGTTTGCACGACAAGCGCAAAGCCTATGAGGCCTCAATCCGTATCCCAATCGTAATGTGGAATCCTTTGGTGGAGCAGCCACAGCAAATTGAGAATATGGTGCTTAATCTGGACCTTGCGCCGAGCTTACTCGAATTAGCAGGTCTATCCATCCCCGAGCATATGCATGGGCAAAGTTGGAATCCACTTTTGGAAGCAGATGCTAACGGACGTACTGGCTTTCTCTATGAATATTACAAAGAGTCGGACTACCGGCCTCGCGGTGGATTTCCAAACACCCCAACGCTGCATTGTTATCGCACGCAGGATTGGAAGTTTGTTCGCTACCCGGATGGTGACTTCAAAATTGAACTGTACCACCTCGCGGAGGATCCAGAGGAATTCTATAATCTTGCGCAAAAACCTAAATTTTCGGATCAAGTCGCGCGCATGTCAGCTTTACTTGACGCACAGTTAGAAGCCATCGACTATACCGCCCCTGAAAAAATTCCCGGGGGAGGGATTACGCATTGGGAGCTATATGGTAATAAATAGTGGCATCGCTTTGAGCTTGGCGTACTACTCTATTTACTAGCGTAGAGCTATTAAAGTTCATTTTAGGATCGTATTGGCTGCAGTCTTAATTTGATTTTTCCAAAGTAAGGCGCCTGCAAATCCCTACACTGCATCCGAAATGAAGATCCTGACTGAATTACTACGATCCTACCTTATCGTTTTATTATTTTTATTTAAGGCGCCTAGTATCGGCCACGCGAAGCAAGACTACCAAGCGCAGGTCGCAGATTTAATGGCACGCATGACCTTGGAGGAAAAAGTTGGCCAGATGTGCCAATACGTAGGCTTCGGGTATTTATTAAATGCTTCCGCTGCCATGTCTCCCGAGGAAGTGCTCAACAGCGACTCGGATGCCTATTACAAAGACCTACAGGTAAAGGATATCGCGCAGATGATCGTGGAGGGAAAAATCGGATCGTTTCTCCACGTTTTGAGTGCGGAAGAGGCCAACCAACTGCAAGCCCTGGCACAAAAATCACGCCTCAAGATACCTCTGCTTATTGGAATTGATGCCATCCACGGTAATGCCATGGTGGGCGGTACCACGGTCTAGCCCTCGCCGATCAGCATCGCGGCGAGC
>CBFHXZ010000033.1:0-17374 GCA_965659965.1 Coraliomargaritaceae bacterium | reverse complement strand
TGTCGATTGTGCGCTCTGCGAAAACAGCCTTGAAGGTATTCATCTCGGCATTGATCGCCTTATATTGCCTGAGAGTGATCAAGCCTCTTGATTGGTCGGTCGAACGGGCATCCATGTAGTTCTGAACGACATCCTCGACTTGTGCGGCATGTTCCGCCTCTCGGTAGTGCTCAATCAGGTAATTGACCGCAAAGGTCAGTGATTTGTTAAACTTGGCTCGCTTGAGAATGTTGACTGCTGCAATCGCGTCCTGATTCTGGTCGTGTGTTAAAGTCGTCCAAACTGTTTGCCCCTCGGATTGTCCGTTGAGACGTTCAATTTCGTATTCCTGCCGTTTTGAGACAGCCTCAGGGCGAGTTTTGTGGTTCTCGCGGACGCGATTTCCATTTAAGGTGCCGGATAGTCGCCAGACCTTTTCACCGCTTGGATTGGTGAAGGGGGTAATTTTGAATTTCGATTTCGCCATGAGTTACACTATTTGCCAATTGAAAATGGCAAATAGTGCGGGAAGGTCGATAAAAATTGGTCGGGCCGACAGGATTTGAACCTGCGACCCCTTCACCCCCAGCGAAGTGCGCTACCAGACTGCGCTACGGCCCGACTCATGAAAAAGCAGATAAATTGTGGGGCACGATGCTTCGGGTCAAGCGAATACGAGCCTAGGGCGTACTAACTTTGAGGCGCATAAAAGCGCGGCTGCTTGCATTCACGGCTTGCGTACGACGGTAGGTGAGGGTTTCGGTGTCGTTGCCGTTATCCACGATAACGGGATTCGGATTCACGCCAGACCCGTCGGCAGGCCAGGTGGCAAGCTCGCCAGTCGTCTGTACCAAATAGGTGATTTCGCTGAGTCCCTTAGGTCGGGTAAAGCTCAGTTCCAGATAAGTGCTGCCACCGTCCTCAACCTGTGTTTGAATCGGGAGGATATTGGAATCCCTTGCGCTAGGGTCGCCACCGAGCGCAAATTCCAAGAGATTTTCTATGCCGTCGTTGTCAGGGTCATCCGAAGCATCACGATCGGTTTCGGGAATTCCCGTATCGAAGGCTGCCGTCGCCCAGAGGGTATAATTTTGGTAAAGTTCGCTACGCCATGCGATGGCGTATTCAGCACTGGAATCACTGGTGACTTCGAGCGTATAAGTTCCAGCACTCAGTCCGTTGCTGGAATCACGCCAAATGTGCTCGATATTATCAACAGCACTGTTGCTGTTTTGAAGCGAACTCCCGTTGCTGTTATCTTTAAGGTTGAGGGCAAGATTAGCGAGGCTGGGGATGTAGTTAAAGCTAAAGCCTTGTCGTTGTCTTGTAACGGTGCGATTCCAAGTGACCAAGGCCGAGAGGTCTCGTAATTCGTAACCGGCGGGTACGGTGATGGTATAACTATCGGTTGTGCCACTGCTTATGTTGCCCAAATTCCAACCTCTCCGGGCAATGCTAGTGCCGGCATTTTGTTGGCCGCCCTGCTGGATAAAATAGCTTTCGTAGATGTCCAGTTTACCCGCACCATATTGCTCATCAATCGGTCGGGTAGGAGTTTGATCCCAATTGGGCGAGACAGCTTTGTCTGCAGCGGCAAGGATGATGGCTTTTAGCGTGACTGGTGTTTGTGCGGCTATGTTCGATCCGGCGGCATCAATAAGGAATGCCGCCACTGAGGATACTATCGGTGCAGCATAACTGGTGAAACTACTGGGCGCTACGATTTCGGGTTTGGTGCGCCCAACCCCATCGTAACTGGTGGTTCCAAAGCGATGGGTGCCGTCATTCACACCAACGGTGATGCCGTTATAAATGCTGCCGTAAACACCGGGTATGTCACTGACTGTATTTTGACCGCCATAGTCGGAGTTGTACAAGCCCGCTATGGGCAGAAATCCATCGCGACTCGCAGCATAATCCATACGGAGCGTAGCATTGCTGGTGGTATCAAAAGAAACCCAACTGTGATTTTGGATTGGGTTGAGCTCTACTGGTGGGGTGCCGCTATACCAGCCTGAAGTAAACCAGTTGTTGGCTTCATAGACATCAATCTGAGTGATGCCGGGTGAAACGGAGGTAGTATTGCCGTATAAATTTTTACCGACGATTGTGGCGTGATACGAATTGGTGCTGCCGCCACTTTGATCCGTTATAGTTTTTCCGCTGAATTCCGCATTGCTGGAGTCCGGCAAAACGGCGGTGGTGGTTCCGGAGCCAGCTTCAACTTGTGTGATGCCTACGCCTGATCCCGTCGGGATAGTGGTGCCCTGTTCGGTCAGTTCTGCGACAAGTTCGTCGTGCCGGATAGCAGATTTGTAGGCCTGTGCCGCAGATATTGTTGGTACCAACCATAAAATCATGAAGCTTCGAATTAAAACACGCAATGGCGTGGATTTATTCGAAAGACTGCTTGTGTGGCAGGCTAGGGTATTAAAAACCCTTGGAATTCTACCTCCGGCTAGCGAGGAGGTAGAGGAGCCAGCCGAGACTGGAAACAAATGCAGCGACATAGGTATAAGCGGCGGCGTCGAGGGTGCGGTTGACGCCCTCGAGTTCGTCGCGTTCGACGATTCCAAGATCCACCAGTTGTAGTTTGGCGCGTTTACTGGCGTCAAACTCTACGGGTAGGGTAACGAGTTGGAAGACAGTGAGGACTAGGTAAATCCCAATGCCAAGATTGAGTAGAAGCGGGCCAAAGCCTCCGAAGAAGAAGCCGCCAAACATGACGACTGGAAGGAGCTGCGAGGCAAAGCCAGTGATAGGCACGAGTGCCATGCGCAGATTGAGGGGAGCGTAGGCCTGTTTGTGCTGGATGGCGTGACCGGCTTCGTGGGCGGCGACACCGAGCGCGGCGAGGCTGGTACCGCGATAGTTTTCCTGGCTCAGGGCGAGGCGTTTATGAGTGGGGTCGTAGTGGTCGGTGAGGGTGCCGTGGCATTCTACGATTTCCACATCGTGGATGCCGGCGCTGCGCATAACTGAGGCAGCGGCTTCGCGCCCGGTGATGCGTCCGCGTGAGGGCACCTGCACGTATTTACCGTAGGCGCTCTTTACTTTCATTTGAGCCCAGAGGCCCACCACTAGCGGAATGATGATTAAGATTAGAAAATTCATTTAAACTTATATTGATTATGAGTGTCAGATTAGCAAACAGTTCCATTTGTAATAAGCGGAATTATCGCTTTATTGGAATGTTAAATAACGTAAAAATTCAAATTATGACAAAAAAACTTATTTTTCTACTAGCTCTAGTGTTCGCATCCGGTGGGATTGCAGTCGCCTTTGGGGCCACGGATGCGAGCAGCCTGGTGGCGCAAGGTGCAGGCCTCACATGGGAGACGGATTTTGAGGCAGCCAAGGCGAAGGCAAAGGCCAGCGGCAAGCCCATGCTCCTTGACTTTACGGGTTCCGACTGGTGCGGCTGGTGCATTCGCCTCAAAAAAGAGGTTTTCAGCCAACCCGAATTTGCGGCCTTTGCCTCAAAGGCATTCATACTTGTGGAGCTGGATTTCCCACGTGGCAAGCCGCAGTCCGAAGCCATCAAAAAACAAAATGAAGCCCTCGCTCAAAAATACGGAGTGCGCGGTTTTCCCACTATTCTGTTGCTCTCAGCTGACGGTAAAAAGTTGGCTGAAACCGGCTACATGAAGGGTGGGCCCGCAAAATACGTGGCGCACCTCAAGGAATTGCTGGCCGGGAACTAACTGGCAGGGTCAGCCTTCCTGGCTTTCATCTAGACCCGACCACCAGTCCTCGCTGTCGCGCAGGGCTTGCGGGGTTTGTCCCGCCTCGCGCATTTCCCGCAAACTGAGGGAGCGGTGGCGCTTGGCGAGTCGTTGACCCTCGCCATCCACTACCAGGGGAGCGTGGTAAAATTCTGGAGCGGGGCATTTGAGGGCTTCGTAGAGCAAGAGTTGACGGGCCGTGGAAATGAGAAGGTCTTCTCCGCGCACGACCTCAGTCACCTGCATGGCGACATCATCCACCACCACTGCCAGTTCGTAAGAGGGGACGCCGTCCTTTCGCCAGACAAGGAAATCGCCAAAATCGCGGAGGCTTTCAAAGGTGCAGGGACCCAGTCGTAAATCGTCAAAGCAAAGGCTGCGGTGATCGGGCACGCGGAAACGCCAATTGACGCCATCGGGTTGGTTGCGTTTGGAACCGCTACCTTGAGGCGGGCGCAAATGTTCCGGGTAAATCACTTCGTCGTTTCCCTGCTTTGCCATCCTTGGGGACGCTTCCGCAATATCTTTCCGCGATTTTTCACAGGGGTAAATAAAGCCACCGTCTTTTAATTGTTTCCATGCCATTAGGAAGCGCGGGTAACGCTCGCTTTGGCGATAAGGCCCCCAAGCACCCCCACAGTCCGGCCCCTCCTGCCATTTGCAACCAAACCAGTGCAGGTCTTCAATCGCGCTTTGAGCATATTCCGCACGGCAACGCTGAGGGTCGAGGTCTTCCTCGCGGTAAATCAATTGTCCCCCCGCTTCAGCGGCGCGTTCCATTGCGATCCAAAAGGTGCGTGCATGTCCCAAATGCAAATAACCTGTTGGAGTGGGAGCAATGCGGCCTCGGTAGTCTTGATTCATAGCGCCTCTTTTAAAAAGTATAGATTGATTTTAGCTTTCAGCGACTTACTGTCAATCAGCAGCTTGAAAGGCTTTTTGGCTTTCTCCTTGATTCCCAGCAAGAAAGCGTATCTCTTGTAGCCTTTTACAGGACCCGGGTGATGAAAAGGCCGGGCATTTCAACACCCTCAAACACATGACATTCAAAGAACTGGGCCTCGGGTCCAACATCCTCTCGGCAATCGATGCTTCGGGTTATACCGAACCCACCCCCATTCAGGCGCAGGCCATTCCCGAAATTCTCGCGGGTCGCGACGTCATCGGATCCGCTCAAACCGGAACCGGAAAGACCGCCGCCTTTGCCCTTCCGGCCCTACACATTCTCGGCGGCCATAAAAAAGGAGCGCCTCCCCGTTGTCTCGCCCTCGGTCCCACCCGAGAGCTTGCCGCCCAGGTACAGGGTCAATTCGAGAAATACGGTACAGAGACCAAACTCAAAACCACCCTCATTCACGGCGGGGTCAGCTACGGCCCGCAACGCGACGATCTCAAAAAAGGTGCCGACGTCGTTGTCGCCACCCCCGGACGTCTTCTCGACCATGTTGAACAGGGCAGCATCGATCTCAGTTCCATCGAACTGCTCATCCTTGACGAGGTGGACCGCATGCTCGACATGGGCTTCATCGACGACGTCAAACGCATCATCAAACTCTGCCGCAACCCCAAGCGCCAGACCCTCCTCTTTTCCGCCACGGTTTCAGAGGAAATCAAACGCCTCATCGCACGCAGCCTGAAAGACCCGGCAGAAATCGCCATTGCCATTAAAATAACGCCTGCAGAAACCGTGAAACACGAGGTCTATCCCGTGGGAGCGATGCAGAAATTTGACCTCCTCGTTGCCCTCATTGAGAGCATGGAAATCGACAGCATGATCATTTTCTGTCGCATGAAAGTCGGAGCCGATCGCATCACCCGCTGGCTCAGCGAGCGCAATTACAACTGCGCCGCCATGCACTCCAACCTCCCGCAGAAAGCCCGCACCAAAGCGCTCGAAAAATTCAAAAACGGGGACATCAAAATTCTGGTGGCCACCGATATCGCTTCCCGTGGTCTCGATATTGCCAACGTCACCCACGTCATCAATTACGACGTTCCCGAGCATTGCGAGGATTACGTCCACCGTATTGGACGCACCGGCCGCGCCCAGCGCGAGGGCGATGCCGCTACCATCCTCGCCCCCGACGAAACCGCCAAGATTGACGCCATCGAGAAATTCATCGATCAACCCATTCCGCAACGTCGTTTGGAAGGCTTCAACTATTTCCACGAACCGATCATCCGTGACGCCGAGGCGGCTGCTCCCAAACGCCGCCGTCGAAATTCCTCCACCAGCAAATTCGGCCGTCGCCGCCGTTAGTTCAGCTCATGAACCTCCTGCTCTTTGAGAACCCCTTTGAGCGGATCTGTATCGAAAAAAACGATGCCCGCGCAGAACACCTGCGTACCGTTTTGCGGGTCGAGGTCGGGGCTTTGGTCTTTGTCGGTTTTGTTGGCGGATTGCGCGCCCGGGCGAAGGTGACCGAATTGCCCGACGACGGAAGCGTTCACTTGGAAGTTGTCGGCACCGAACCCGCCCCGCCGCCCTTACCGGTTCATTTACTCATGGGCTTACCACGTCCGCACACCGCCAAGCGTCTCCTTTTTGAGGCCGCCAGCATTGGGCTAGGTCGCCTTGATTTCTTTGAGGCGGAAAACGGAGAACCCTCTTACGCCCGCAGTAGTCTCTGGCAGGAGGATGCCTGGCGTGAACGCCTGCGCCTCGGCGCAGAACAATCCTTTGGTACGCACCTCCCTGAAGTAGCGATGTATCCTGATTTGCAAACTGCTCTTAGCGCGCAGGATGCCGCCGCTGCGAGAGTCGCCCTTGATAATTACGAAGCGAGCGCCCCACTCGGCGAACAAATCTCCACTGGTTCGAAAAGCGTCGTCCTCGCCCTTGGCCCCGAACGCGGCTGGAGTTCTGGAGAACGCGACATCTTGCAGCGCAACGGTTGGCAACTCGCGCATTTGGGTCCCTTCGTCCTGCGTTCCGAGACCGCCGCCGTTGCCGCTGTCAGCACCGCTGCCACCACGCTGAGGCTTTGGACTACTCCCAGTTTAACAGAGCTTTAACGCGGCGGTTTTTAAACTACGAAAGGCACGAAAGGGAAAGCTGGTTGCTGTGTGCCAGCGTAGCTGGCGACCGCTGATGTGCGCTGATGTGCGCTAATGTTTTTTATGAGCGGGTATGAGTGAAGATGAGTGGTTCCAGCTCTGCTGGTTTCAGGGTTGGGGGTGGCGTTCGTAAACTGCAACGCTTGGTTTGTCCTTACCGGATTTCCCGAGGCGACGAATGCACTCCCAACCGGGGAATTCCATATCGAGGTCACCGGGGAGTTCGAGGCAGATGCGGGCATCCGGTGCGGCGATGGGGGCAATGTTTTCCGCAAAGATAGTCTGCATCTTGGATTCAATCATGGCGTAGGGCGGATCGATGAAGACGAGGTCGAAGGGGCCGTGTCCGGCATTTAAAGCGTAGACTTTTTGGGTGAGTGCCTGCCAGGCGGCGGTGTTTTCCAGTCCGCAACTTTTTGCTACGGCGGCGAGATTTGTACGAAGGCAGGCGACGACTTCCGTGCTGTTTTCCACAAAGAGTCCGCTGCTGGCGCCTCGGCTCAGGGCTTCGAGTCCGTAGGCACCCGTGCCGGCGAAGCAATCGGCAACGCGCGCGCCTTCGATACGCGCGCCGAGATAGGAAAAGACCGCCTCCCGCATTTGGTCGGTGGCGGGGCGGGTCGCGCGACCTTTAGGCGCGGTGAGCTGGATGCCGCGGGCCTTGCCTCCGGTGATGCGCATTTTTAACGAACGGCCTGCCAGACGCGGAGAAGGCTTTCCACGAGGGCAGGCAATTCCGCGAGGGGAATTTGGCTGGCGGCGTCGGAGATGGCTTGATCCGGATTGGGGTGGGTTTCGAGGAAGACCCCGTTGGCACCGGCAGCGAGGGCGGCGTGGGCGAGGGCGGGGACGTGTTCGCGTTGACCGCCGCTCACACATCCGGCGGCACCGGGGAGTTGCACGCTGTGGGTGGCGTCGATCACAGCGGGGTGACCGTTGGCGGCCATGATGGCGAAGCTGCGCATATCGACGACGAGGTTTTGGTAGCCGAAGGTGGTGCCTCGTTCGGTTTGCCAGATTTCAGCGGCTCCGGCTTCCTCGAGTTTTTTGACCACAAATTGCATTTCCTGTGGAGAAAGGAACTGGCCTTTCTTGACGTTGATCGCGCAGTTGGTTTTCGCGGCGGCGAGGAGGAGGTCGGTTTGGCGACAGAGGAAGGCGGGGATTTGGAGGGCATCGACGACCGCGCCAACGGGTTCGCATTGTTCGGGCAAATGGATGTCGGTGATGGTTTTGAAGCCGTATTCTTTTTGAATAGTCTGGAAGATTTCGAGGCCTTCATTCAGGCCGGTACCTCGGTCACTGCCAATAGAGGTGCGGTTGGCTTTGTCGAAGGAACCTTTGAATAAAATATTCAACTCGGAGTGTTTTTCCTGTAGGGCTTTGAGGGCATCGGCGACGGGGCGGCAGGTCTCGAGGTTTTCGAGCGAGCAGGGGCCTGCAAGCAGCAGGAGTTGATCTGGGTTGTGCAGCATGGGGGTATTTAGGTTGAAATTTGTTGCGACGCCAAGCGGTAAAGCGGGTTCTTTTATTGCGTGATGAGAAAGCTCAATTCTTTCCGCAGGTCGGGTTCAAGGTCTGCCTCCAGGAGCCAGGCGGCGGCTGCGCCGGGGTCGCTGGCATTCCATAATTCAAGGGATTCCGCGAGGTTGCGAATCCGCGTTTCGGGGTCGTTGATGGCGTTGCTCCAAGTGGTAGCGGCTTCGGGGGCGTGTGCTTGAATGCTTTTGACAAAGCCGTTGATGGCGGCATCGCGTTGCGGACCGGGGGCTTGTTTGCTGAGCCACACGGAGGCTTCGACCGAATCGTTGCGCGCCCATTCCCTTAGGAGTACTTCGGCGGCGGCGTTATTTTTGAGCGGGTCGCTATCAGGCAGTGTGTCATACCATTGCGCCGCGCGAGTGGGGTCGGTGTGAGCGAGCGATTCAACGTAGGCTTCCAGCAACGGTGCCTGTGGAAACGACTGCTGATAGTTACGCAGGAGTGTTTTGGCAGTAGCGGGGTCTGTTTCTGTTATTTTAGCCAGGCAAAATTCGAGGGGTTTGGTTGAACCAAGGAGGCTTTGTTCGGCGGCCCATTGGGTCGCGGTTTCGGGGTCGGTCTTACTCCAGGTATTAAGGAGGGCTTCGGTGGCGGCTTCGCGAGAGGGGCCCGGCGGGACGGTCTCAATCCATTGTGCGGCGGCGGGGGCATTCTGCGTGCCCCAGGTTTTCGCAAGCGCGGCGGCGGCGATGTCTTTGCTCCCGTCACTTGCCATCCCTTCAATCCAAGCAGCGGCGGCGAGGGGATCGGCTTCGCTCCAAAGGGCAACTCCGTTTTTAAGGGTTTCGCTGCGCGCGATTCCGCGGGCATTGGATTCAAGCCAAAGGAGGGTGCCTTCGGCATCTTGGGCAGCCCAGAGGGCGACAACTTCGAGCATGGCCTGTAATCTCGGCGCCCCGTAATCCTGTTCTTGAAGCCATGTCATGGCACTGACTGGATCGGTGGCGGCACGACGACGGGCTTCCTCAAGCAGGGATTCGGTCGCACTGGGCGGCGCGACGACACCGGGGCGTTCTGCTGTTTCCGGAGCGGGGTTTGTGTCTGGCTCAGCTTCCGGTGACGCATCGGGCGGCGGGGGTGCTTCGGTTTCATCCTGTGCCTCGGTAGGTCGCATTTCCCGCAATTGCCGCTCGATATGGAAGCCGTAGGGGAGCGCAAAGCAGAGAACGATTAGGACGGTGGCGTTGAGCCAGGCTTGGAGCGGGGCGGGCATGGGAATCAATTACAGGTCAAAAAAAGCGCGGGTATTGGCGGTGGTCATGGTGGCGAGGGCTTCCGGTTCGAGTCCGAGTTCGGAGGCGCAACGTGTGGCGATGTGTTCAATAAAAGCGGGCTCGTTGCCCTCGCCGCGATGGGGTTCGGGCGAGAGGTAGGGGCAATCGGTTTCGAGCATGAGGCGTTCGGAGCCTTGGCTGCGGAGAGCCGCCCGCACGGCTTCGGCATTTTTATAGGTCACGATTCCGGTGAAGGAGGCGCGGCCGCCGCGTTCGTTGATTTGTTGGATTTCATCTGCGCCGTAGCTGAAGCAATGAAAGACCACCCGTTGCCAATCGATGCCGGACTCGTCGATCATGCGCCGGGTGTCGTCAAAGGCATCGCGGCTGTGAATGATCACGGGTACGGCGAGTTCGCGTGCGAGGGCGAGTTGTTCGCGGAAGGCGGCTTCCTGATGGAGCATGGTTTCGCCGGCGGCGACGGGATCTTTCGGCAGGTGGAAATAATCGAGGCCGATTTCACCCAGGGCGCAGGGCGGTTGGGGCGGCATAAAAAAGGGGGAAATTTGGGTCACGTCATTTTCCCAGTCCGCCTCCACGTAGCAGGGGTGGAGGCCAACGGTGTAGTGAATCCTGCCCGGGTGGGCGGCGGACAGCTCGCGATAGGAGACCCAATCGCTTGTGGAGGTACCAACGGCGATCATTTGCCCGACTCCCGCTGCGGCGGCGCGATCCAGCACTACGGCAAGGGTGCCGTTTTTCTGAAATCCCTGCAGGTGGCAGTGACTGTCGATGAGGTGATTCGGAGGCATATGTTTTGCGGTTGTTGGATACCCTTACCAGACCAGTAATTTCAAATCCGGAACACGCTTAAAGTGTTTGGCGTTGGCGGTGACAAGAATGGAATCGGCGCAAGCGGCATGTGCCGCGATCTGGGTATCAAAATCGCCGATCTTGATACCTTTGCCAATTAAATATGCTAAAAGTCGACCGGTTGCCTGGGCGGCTTCCGTGTCAAAAGGTAGCACCGTCACAGCATCCAGCAGGATCTGGACTTTTCTTTTTTCCCGTTTGCCGCCGGCGTGATGGACTCCCGCCCAAAGTTCACTCTCAACGATTGCACTGATGCTGCAGGCTTGCCCCTCAATTTCCGAGGGGGGTTGTATGCCGCGCAGCAAATGAATGCAGGCGGAGGTGTCGAGCATGTAGGACATCAGCCTCTTTCGGGTTTTTTAAGGTTTACCCGTTGCCCGGAGCGGGTGCGCGGGAGGCGGTCAGGGAAATCGCCGCCGATTTCGGCACAGGATGCTGCGACCCCGGCGAGGGAGGGGTTGCGGGGACGGATGATGATATGATCCCCTTGGCGCTCAAGGCTGACCTCCGAGACACCACGGACCCAGCTTTTGGGAAGTCGCAGGGCGAGGGAGCGTCCGGTTTCAAAAAGTTTGGCGGTTTTCATGATACATACCATGATATGTATCAAAAGACTTGTCAATGAAAGTGCTTGAGAAGTATGAGAAGAGCATCATCTTGCAGGAAAAATCTTTTTTATACGCCTGATACAAAAATTATGGAAGATGTCATCATTCTCGGAACCGGCTGCGCGGGACTCACCGCCGCTATTTACACTGGTCGCGCGCAATTAAAACCCCTCGTATTGGAGGGAACCCAACCTGGGGGTCAACTCACGACCACTTCAGAGGTCGAAAATTTCCCGGGTTTCCCGGAGGGGATCGACGGGTTCGCCATGATGGATAATCTTCGGAAACAGGCCGCCCGTTTTGGCGCGCGTTACGAGCATGCCAAGGTGGATCGCATTGAAGTGGACGGTGAGGTGAAGCGTCTGCACGCGGGGGAGAAGGTTTACGAGGCCCGCACCGTTATCATTGGAACCGGGGCGCGTCCGCGTCTCCTGGGGATCCCCGGCGAGCAGGAAATGTTTGGGGGCAAGGGCGTGACGACCTGCGCGACCTGTGATGGTGCCTTTTACCGCGACATGGATGTCGTGGTGGTGGGCGGTGGTGACTCCGCTTGTGAGGAGGCGCTTTTCCTGACGCGGTTTTGCTCGAAGGTCACGTTGATTCACCGGCGCGATAGCTTGCGGGCTTCGCAGATCATGGCGGAGCGGGCGATTGCGCACGAGAAGATCGAGATGGCGTGGAATTCACTGCCGCAGGAAATTTTGGCGGATGAAACCGGAAACGCGCGGGCGATTCGGGTGAAGGATGCCGAGAGTGGCGAGGAACGTGAGATACCCTGCAAGGGTGCGTTCATCGCGATTGGCCACATTCCCAACACCGATTTTGCGGAGGGTTTATTGGAACGCGACGGGGACGGATACATCGTGCCGGAAGCGGGGAGTCAGGTGCAGACTTCGGTGCCCGGACTTTTCGCGGCGGGTGATTGCGTGGATCATGTCTATCGTCAGGCGATTACTGCGGCGGGCATGGGATGCCAAGCGGCGATTGAGGCGGAGCGCTGGTTGGCGGAACGCTAGAGTTGCTTTGAATCCTTTTTAGCTACAACTTGCAGCATGGATTTATCGGATCGCAGAGCGGATTACCAGAAGGGCGCCTTGGACGTGGGGGATCTGGCGGCTTGTCCCTTCGCGCAGTTTCGGGATTGGTACGCTGCGGCTGAGGATTGTGAATTAGAGGAACCGAACGCCTTTTGTTTGGCGACGGCAGACGCCAAGGGTCAACCCGCGACCCGCATCGTATTATTGAAGGATTTTTCTGAAAAGGGTTTGGTTTTCTATACAAACTACGAGAGCCGTAAGGCGGGCGATATCGAGACGAACCCGAGGGTCTCGGCAAATTTCCTTTGGTTGCCTTTGCAGCGGCAGGTCAATGTGGCAGGTCGAGTGGAACGCATCAGTAAAGCCGAGTCCCTAAAGTATTTTCTATCGCGGCCCATCGCGAGCCAATTGGGAGCGTGGACTTCACCGCAAAGCAAGGTGATCGGTTCGCGGCAGATTTTGGAGGCGAAATGGGAACAGATGAAGGCGAAGTTTGCGGAGGGTAAAATCCCGCTACCGGACCATTGGGGCGGGTATCGCATCGTGCCCGAGCGTTTTGAATTTTGGCAGGGGCGGCCGAGTCGCCTGCACGACCGTTTTGCTTACAAGCTTGAGGCAGAAGGTGCTTGGCAAGTGGAACGTCTGGCGCCTTAGGGAGTCGCATGAGGTATGCGCGTTGATTGCCATATGCATACGCCGCTCTGCGGGCACGCCATGGGGCACCCCATCGAGTATGCGCTAGCGGCGCGGGACCAGGGGATCGATTTGATCACGGTGACCTGCCACATTCCGATGGAATGGGAGGATTTCGGGCAGGCGGGTATTCGGATGGCACGCGAAGATTTGGATTTGTACATGGAGATGGTGGCGAAGGCCGCGGCGGTGGCGGGTGATTTGGGAGTGGAAATGCTCTGCGGGATTGAGGCAGAGGTTTTTCCAGACGAGGGGCACATGGAATCAATGGACGCGGTGCTGGCGGCCTATGATTTTGATTTTGTGCTGGGCTCGTTGCACGCGCAGTGCGCGAGTTACCGGGGTTGGTTGAAACGGAATAAGGTGAAGGACGATGCCATGAAGATCGATTCGTATTTCCGGCATTTGAAGGACGGGGCGGAATCGGGTCGTTATGACAGCATGTCGCACCCGGATGTGATTCGGACGTATGGAGTGGTATCGCAATTTGATCCCGCGGCGCACGTGGGCGTGATTCGGGAATTTTTGCAGGCGGTGGTGGATGCGGATATGTGCATGGAAATCAACACCAGCGGATTGACGAAGGGCGACTTTGAAGTGCACCCGGATCCTTTGATTTTGGACTGGGCGAGCGAACTGGGAGTGAAGTTGACGATGGGTTCTGACGCGCACACGCCTCGTTCGGTGGGACAGCATTTTGACGCGGTACTGGGGCTTTTGCGAGAGAAGGGATTTCGTGATCTACATTACTTCCGTGGACGTAAGCGACAGCGGATTGACCTGCCGGAATCGTTGCGGCTTGAAGTGGATGCGCTTTCCTGAAAGGCGACAAGACGCTTGCCTCCGGCGCAGGAGCAAGTTTGCTGTGGGTATGCCCACATCTGCCCAGTCCCGCTTTCTGGATTTTTCGAGTGCCCGCGGAATCGCGGAGGAGCACGGTACGCCGTGCTATGTTTACGATGCTGCGACGCTGGATGCGAATGCGGCGGCGGTATTGGCGTTTCCCAATGCTTTTGGGATGACAGCGCGTTACGCGATGAAGGCGTGTCCGAATAGGGCGATCTTGCGGCGTTTTAGGGCGGCGGGTTTGCATATTGATGCCAGCTCAGGCTACGAGGTGCGTCGTGCGCTGGCGGCGGGTTACGCGCCGGAGCAGATTTCGCTGAGCACTCAGGAATTGCCCGAGCATTTTGCGGACTTGTGTGGGCAGGGGGTGTTATTGAACGCCTGCTCGCTGAATCAACTGGAACGCTACGGCGCGGCTTTCGAGGGTGGCGAGGTGGGCTTGCGCTTCAACCCCGGCGCGGGTTCGGGTGGCAATAACCGTACGAACGTCGGCGGCCCGGCTTCGAGTTTTGGAATATGGCACGAGTGGTTGCCGGAGGTGCAGGCAATCGTTGAGAAATATCAACTGAAAGTTGTGCGTATTCATACCCACATCGGTTCGGGGAGTGACCCGGCAGTCTGGCAGAAAATTTCGGGCATGAGTCTCGATCTCGTGCGCGCCTTTCCGGGGGTGCACACCCTCAACCTCGGCGGGGGCTACAAAGTCGCGCGTATGCCGGAAGAGCAGGCGACCGACCTCCAGGCCTGCGGCGCACCGGTTGCGGAAAAATTCCGTGAGTTTGCCGCCGAGACCGGACGTGAGATTCATTTGGAAATCGAACCGGGAACCTATTTGCTGGCCAACGCCGGGGCGGTGCTCGCCAAAGTGCAGGATTTGACTTCCACCGGCCCAGAGGGCTACGAATTTCTCAAGCTCAATACCGGGATGACGGAATTGCTGCGGCCGTCACTCTACGGGGCGCAACATCCCGTGACCCTCCTGCAACCCGAGCCGTCAACCGAGAGCGTATCGTATGTCATAGCGGGGCATTGTTGTGAGTCCGGTGATATTTTGAGTCCGGCACCGGGTGATCCCGAATTGCTCGCACCACGCGAACTACCGCGGGCGGAAATCGGGGACTTGTGCGTGATCGACGGAGCGGGGGCCTATTGCGCCGCCATGACTGCGAAGCACTACAATTCCTATCCCGAAGCGGCAGAAGTCCTGCAGGAAAAGGATGGCAGCACCCGACTGATCCGCAAGCGGCAGGATCCCGAGGACCTTTGGACGGATGAAGTCGTCGGGTAGAGGTCCCATCCTGCCTAAGGCTATTAAAAGTGCTTATAAAGCACGGGGTACAGGATTTTTAATTGATAATTACACGTGTATAGTTATCCCAAGTTATTTGTGGAATGTTCATGATTTGATATAATATGTGTTATAAAACGCGATATCATGGACAAGCTGAATGCATTAGAATAAATATAATCGAAGCTAGAGTTCCCCAATCCTGAATGTATATACCCACACAGTCCGTTTCCGTTAACACGCCTGCAGCCACCAAGCGGGGCTTCGCCTTGGTGATCGCGCTTTCGCTGATGTCCTTCGTGCTCTTGCTGGTTTTGAGTCTTTCGACCTTGATTCAGGTGGAGAACCGCACCGCCTCAACGAGTGGGGCGCAATTAGAAGCCCGCCTCAACGCGCAACTCGGTGCCATGATCGCGCTGGGGGATTTGCAACGCTACACCGGCCCCGATCAACGCGTAACGGCGCGCTCGGATATTTTGTTGGCACCAAACGAACGTGGTCTCGCGGGTCAGGAGCGCTGGACAGGGGTCTGGTCTTCGAAGTCGAACACAAATGATTCGTTGGATGCCCAAAACAACTTAAATAACCGTCAGCCGGTTTGGCTGGTCAGTGGTGAAAATCCGGATGCCTTTAGGCCCTTGAGTGGAACTACGGTCTCACTTGCGACGGTGGGCAAAAGCGTGATCGACAAAAGCGTGAATGGCACTGATGACACCGTTAGAGTTGGAACTGAGCCCATCCTCGGCAGCGGCGACAACGTCAGCGGTCGCTACGCCTACTGGGTGAGCGACGAGGGAATCAAGGCGCGGGTGAATCTCGCGGATCCACATTTGGATAGTTCCGATCCCGATGCAGAGTATTACCGCAACGCCATGGCGCAGGTTGCGGACCCGACCGCGGTTTCCAACGTGGAGGGCAATCAGATTTTGACGGCGACCGATTCCCGCTGGAAGCAGGCAAATCTGGATCCGGCGAGTATCAGCAGTTTGAAGAACATCCCCATGTTCCTTGAGCCTGATTTAGGAGGCTCCAATTTGGACGGGGTAAACCGCGAATTTTTCCACGACTTCACGGTGCATTCCAGCGGCGTGCTTGCCAACGTGAAGGACGGCGGCTTGAAACGCGACCTTTCGACCGCGCTGTTGGCGCTTCCGGATGATTTAAAGGGCCCGATGTTCCCGCCGGCAAACAGCGATTCTCAACCGGGTCAAATGGATCCCGGCGGGCCGAAATGGGAACAACTCAGCGACTATTACCAACTGGCAAAAACCAATGCCGAATCGGAAAGCGATACTATTTCCTTGCGTATGCCGACCAATGAACAGGTTGGCTTCACTCCGGTAGTGACTCGCTGGAATTTTATGGTGCAGGGTTTTGCGGAGCGTAATCGAACAGCCGAGGCTTCGGGTAATTGGTGTTTAAACTCAGATCCTTCCACACCTCCAGGCTCTGACGTAGCCGACTGGGCAGGAGGTACTTGGCTCCGGGCTAGTGGTTATCGCTACAGCTTGGGAATGTTTCCCTTAATCACCCTTTGGAATCCCTATGATAAAGATATGGTCTTTGAAGACCTGGGCTTAGAGATCGAATTACCGGCCATCAGTGTGGTGGACGATCCAGGGTCGTCCAATGTGGTGGCTGATCTTTTGAATCCGGTTTGGCACGGCGATGAGATATGGCGGTGGACAGTCAAATTTGTAATTCGCGGCATAACCTTAAAAGCTGGAGAAGCAGTTAATTTTTCCCCGCCCTCAAATTCTTATTTTGATCGCGATAATCCCACTAACAATGTCCTTGTTCCGAGGGGAGGTGGTGATTACGTCAATGGTTTCTTTACGGAAGAAAAGTCATCAACATCTCAGGCAGTTTTTTGGAATAACACGAATCTTAATACTGATCGGTTGTCGCCTCGAGAACCTGGTGATTTTTCAAAGCAAACCCATTATTACAAAATGAATTGGGATGAACGAAGTCGTCTCAGTCTAAAATTTACGTCGAATGGTTCGCTGTGGCAACAGTTAGTGATGCTCTACAACTCACCAGATCTTGATTTTGGCGGAAAGAATTTTGATCAAAAGAATCGTTTCAAAATGCTTACATTTCCTGCTACGGGTAAATTTACGGCAGGCGCTTACAATCAACCGTTTGTAATTTTAGTGAATCGTTTGGCAGGAAATGAAAATTCAGGATATTTCAATGAGCACCTAAATGAAGATGGCCCAGAGAATCCGAATTACTATAATCCATTCCGACTGCCGATCTCGGATCGAGAAGACGGTGATATTTTGCAGTTACCCGTCCGCTCCATTGATACCGCTTTGAGTTATGGCACTTCCTACTTTGACGATTTTGTAGGGCCGATCGGTGACAGTAATGAGACTATTCCAGTAGGAAAAACCAACATAGAAGGCTTGCTCTTACAACATAACCTACTCTCCCGCAGGAATCCTTTCGGTTGCTTTGCGGTGATGAAATTTCCGGAGGTTCCGTACTTTGAAAATCGTGAGATTGA
>CBFHXZ010000032.1:0-17510 GCA_965659965.1 Coraliomargaritaceae bacterium | reverse complement strand
CCTCCATATTTTTATGGTAGTCAATGTGGTCGCGCGTGAGGTTTAGAAAGACCGCCACTTCAACCGACATCCCAAAAACCCGTTTCTGTTCCAGTCCATGCGAACTGATTTCCATGGCGACCTCCCGGCACCCTGCGCTGCGAATCTGATCCAAAAGCGCAAAAGTATCCACCGACTCCGGGGTAGTTTTAAAGGACGGCAGGGTACGGCCTCCAAGGTCGTAGCGCACGGTTCCCAGCATGCCGACCTCCTTGCTTCCGCCCATCAAATGCTGCACGAGCATGGCAACGGTGGTCTTTCCATTCGTGCCGGTAATACCGGTAATCTTTAGCTCGGCATCGGGCGCGTCGTAAAAATGACGCGCTGCCAAAGCGAGCGCCTTGCGCGTATCGGTGACCCGTATGCAGGGAATCGGGAGGCGCTCCCCAAGGTTTTGCTCGGAAACAATGGCGACAGCCCCGCGGTCGACCGCCTCTTCAATGTAAAAATTGCCGTCCGTTCGCAAACCGCCAATCGCAAAGAAGAGGGCGCCTGGAACTACCCGTCGACTGTCGGTAATCAAACAGGTCACTACGGGGTTATCATTTCCCGATGGAAGATTCACCTGCATTACCTTGGCGAGTTGCTCCAGGCGTTGGCCCGAGTTTGGGGCATGTTGCGGCTTCGTGACCGAGCGCGACTGCCGGAGCATATGTGCCTTGGTGAAGGGCTTGCTTAATAAAAGACTAATTTGAAATTCGGCGAGGTCCATCCAATGAAAGCGGCTTGAGGGCGAGCGGTGCGGCGGCTTGGCGATCGGGGCGAATTCCCAGATAAGCAATGCACGCCTGAGCAATATTTTTAAACGCGGGGCCACAAATCTTACCACCGGAGGCCTTGTAAACCTTAGGATGATCGACCACCACCGTGATGACGAGTTGCGGGTTCTTGGCGGGAAGAAACCCGCTGAAGGAAGTCACCTGCTTGGTGCGGGAGTACCTTCCATTTTCGATTTTCTGAGTAGTTCCGGTTTTACCGGCAGCGGTATGGGCGTCCAAACGTACGGTGCGGCGGGCGGTGCCAACCTCAACTACATCCGCCAACATTTCCGCAACCAGTTCAGCGGTTTCAGTTGTCACAACCCGTCGCTTCGCCTGCGGGCGAAACTGAACCACGGTTTCACCCGAGGCATCATAAATTCGACGCGCAACCATGGGCTCCATTAATATGCCTCGATTCGCCATCACCGACATCGCGCTGTGCACCTGCATCGGGGTCGCACTCACAGCATGACCCATAGGCATTCGGGTAATGGTCAGGCCGTCCCAATTGCGAACGGGATGCAAAACCCCGCTTCCCTCTCCTACGAGATCACAACCAGTGCGTTCGCCATAGCCAAAGGCAGCAGCATAATCGTATAAGCGTTGCTCGCCGAGGAGCATCCCCACTTGCGCCGAAGCACGGTTACTCGATTTTACGAGCACATCCTGCAAGAGCAGACTATCGGTTTTAATATGGTCATCACGAGGCAATCCCACCTTGCGCCCACGATAATTCATGTGTGTGAGATTGGTCGCAAAGTTCTGTCCGCGGCGCACGATTCCCTCATTCAAGGCGGCGGCTATAGGCACGACTTTAAAAGTCGAACCCGGCTCAAACGAATCGGTCAGGGCGCGGTTGCGCTGGTTGCCCACTGGATATTTCTTCGTGTTGAAATATTCGTTTAGGTCGTAACTCGGATAGTTTGCCAAGGCCAGGAGGGCTCCCGTGGTCGGCTCACTGACAATAATGCTGACGCTTTCTGGATCATATTCCCCGGCGAGGCGGTCGACTTCACGCTCGACGATGTGTTGAATCATTTGATCGAGGCAAAGCTGGAGGTTAAGCCCATCGTGCGGCAACACCTCGCGGTCACGGTACTGCGCCAATTCACGGCGGCGGCCATCGCGCTCCGATTCCACCCATCCATCCTGACCGCGCAGATAATAATTAAAGGTTTGTTCCACTCCGTTGGCGGCGACGTCGGCTTTGTTCACATACCCCAAAACATGGGCGGCAAGCTTCCCCCCGGGGTAAGTGCGGGCATAACGGTGATTACCATAAACGCCCTTAATGCCAAGTGCCTTGACTTCGGCTGCGCGCCCTTGGTCGAGTCCTTTGAAGAGGGAGATCCAGCGAACGAGGTAGGGAGTACCGTCCTCACGAAGCCGGGTGGTGGTGTCAAAAGCGGTCTCGATTTCCGCAAGCGCTTTGTTGAGCAAGCGCGCCAATTCGGGCAACTTCGGGCGGTCGGCGGGTCGGGTCGACTGCGGGTCCAAACCGAGGTCGATGGTCATTTGAGTGGAGGCGAGAAGATTACCGCGTTGGTCGATGATATTACCCCGGCGGGCCTCCACCACCTTCACCATTTTACGACTGCTTTCAGCCTGACTAGCGAGATCCTGATGATTCCAAATATGAAGATAAAAGAGGCGCCCGAGTAAGACGCAAAATGCCAGCGCAATCAAAGATTGGATCAAACCTGCACGTTTGTTGCATACGAAAGCCTGGCTCATTATCGCTTAACCACGCGGCTTGAATCGCCGGATCATCTTTTGAAGGGTTGAATCGGAAGGTTGGAGGGGCGGGACTTTGAGATTAGGAGCGGGAGCGTTTTCCCGGAGGCGGCGCGCACTTTGCAGAGCCGCAGAATCGGGCTCGATACCCGGACAACCGGAAGGGGTGCGGTAATGGGCACTGGTAACGTAGAGCGTAGTCATAGTTTGAGGGGTTTACGGGGAGGTATTGGGTTCTAAAACGAGTGCGAGTCCGGAGGGTGCGGCATTGACGGCATTGGCATAAATCCGACCTTCGATGCCCTCACGTTCCGCAACCCATACGACTTGCAAATCTTGAGCGGGGCGCAACCTGCCGGAAACTTTACCCTGCAAAACGATCGGCTGGTGAATTCGTGAAATCTTCTCGTCGAGGTAACGCAATTTGTCGACCTGCTTGGCAAGTTGTGACTCAAGCCGGGCCGCATGTGAAGCAGTACGTGAGATTTCCTGTTGCATCCAAACAATCCCGAAGGCGCAAACCACCGTCAGCACACCGACGCTCAAAAGAATAGCGAGGCAGGTGCGGCGCAGTTTTGGATCGATGGAAGTCAAGGGAGGCATCTTTAAATTCAGAGTTTGCGAAGCGCGCGCAAGCGGGCACTGCGACTGCGGGGGTTGTTTTTAATTTCTGTCTCGTCGGGTGAGATCGCGCGGGTGGAAAGCATGCGGGCACGTTCCTCGCGCTCATCGAGCGTGCGGCTATCGTTGGCGTGCTCCGGACGTCCCGCCATACGACGGCAAAAACGTTTCACGATTCGATCCTCGAGTGAATGAAAACTGATCGCCACAAGAACCCCGCCAGGGTGCAGGCGTTCAAAAGCGGCAGGTAAAGCCCGCTCAATGGCACCCAACTCATCGTTCACCGCGATGCGAATGCCCTGAAAGCTACGAGTCGCCGGATGCACCTTGTTTCGGCCGCGTGGTCCGGGACCCACCGCGGCGCCAATCAATTCCGCTAGGGATTGCGTGCGCCCGAGGCTACCGGTTCCCCGTGCCTCCATGATCGCCGCAACGACCCGACGCCAACGTTGTTCCTCACCGTAATTGCGGATCGCCTCGACCAAGTCCACTTCGTTGGCACTTTCGAGAAATTCCGCAGCGCTCTGTCCCGAATCAGGATCCATCCGCATGTCGGCAGGAGCATCGTGACGAAAAGAAAAACCACGTTCGGGATCGTCCAATTGAAAGGACGACAAACCGAAATCAAATAATACACCGTCAAAAGCTCCCGCCTCCAACTCAGCTAGCGCACCGAAATTCATGGCGTGGAAAATAAACTGTTCCCCATACTGAGCCTTAAGGCATTCTGCGCGCTGGATTGCCTCGGGGTCGCGGTCGAGGGCAACCACTGTAACATCATCCGCTGCCTTAAGCAGGGCTTCTGTATGTCCACCCCCGCCAAATGTCCCGTCCAAAAACCGTGCACCCTTAACTGGCGCAAGCAATTCTACGCTCGCGTCCAAAAGAACCGAACAATGCCCCAGAGCGGCGGCCGAGTGGGTTTCATCGAACGAACAAAGCATGCAGGAAGGTCAGTATTTTGTTGGGTGGTAAATTTTGGCGTTCGTTGGCGTCGGCGCGTCGGGCCTCAATCGCTCGAACGGCATCGGTTTGGGTAAAGGGCGTGCGCGGAACCTCGCTAAAAGACCATGGCACCCGCCGTTCAGTCCCGGGGCGCGTGATAAATCCAGAACTTCGGAAGTTTTCGCGGGCGATATGTTCGAGGCTGTTGTCCATGGGGTATTTGTTGGAGGGCTACAGATTGAAACGTTTGAAGATATCCGCTTGGGCATCGGGGTCGCCGGGCGCACGGGTTTCAAGCCCGGCGTACGCGGACTCACTATAAATACTGAAAGTCGAAAGTTTCCCCAAAAGGACGGCTCCCTTCTCTATCCCGCCAAAATCAATGAGCTTTTGGTTGAGATTGATGCGGCCCTGCTTGTCACAAGTGAAACTGTGAGCACGCGCCATCAATTCCTCCACTGCCTGTTGTCCCTCGCGGTCTCCAAGGCTGATTTGTGCGATGGATTCCTCGAGTTGGGCGATCTTCTTGGGTGGATAAACCGTGATGTACCCCTCGGGGCTGGGGAGCGCCAGAAATAGGTTTGCAGCGGAGTCGCTGTGATCCGGACGCCAGGAAGACGGGATGGTCAGGCGCCCCTTTTCATCCAGATTGTGGCGAAATTCACCCACAAACATTCCTGCTTTTGATCCTCCCATGTTAGCCCATTTTTACCATATTGCCCTACTTCAACCCATTTTGCCCCACCCGTCAAGCGTTTTTTGTTACAAATAAATGTCAATAGTCTGGGAAAAACTACTGGATGGAACTCATGTTCAATACCTTGTGAAAGCTAAAAAATCACGGGGCTTCTCACAAAGCATGCTGCACGCAAACGCTTGTAGATCGCCCCGCCCGCTTCTTGCCCACCATTCCTGAACGCTTTGTGGAACTTTTATCTAAAAGCTCTTTCCCTGTATATATCACCAAATCTTTGTGCCTAAACTATGAAATATTACACCCTTCCCCTCCTCGCCTGTTTAGCCCTCACCGCCTGTCAAACCACCACTGAATCCGGTAAACAAAATGCCCGACCCTTCATCGGTATGACCGAAGAAGCCTGGTTAAATACGACCCACAGCGCGATTCTGCTCGAAATGGAAGAAAACCGGGTCACTTACAAAGCCAACGAGGATCTGTACTATTTTCTAGACGGCAAACTCAGTAAAATGATCGCAGGCGAGAAATAAGCCCCTTATCTGAAGTGGGTTACAGCGAGCCACCCATCAGATAAGCTATGAAATCCTCAACGGTGTAGCTGAGTTTTAAAGGACTGAAGAGCTGGTCGAGGAAGGACAAATCCTCGCCCAACGTTCAAAGCGGACGCCGCTTGCTCCCATCAGCATTGACCTGCCTGAGACCAAAGGTTGCGAGCAGACCGTTACAAAGACAGATTTTCATACTGGATTATTAAAACCTTTTGGAATTTTAACGAACCTAAAGCCCTCTGCCCCAAATACTTTAAACCGCTCTTTTATTTCAAAGAAGTCATACTATCACTCTAAAAAGTTGAGAGACCGCTCCATTCCTGAAATCGATAGAGCGCGGTTTTCCAACGTAGGCTCCAACCAGAAAGGGCATGCGAGGCATAGGGCAAGGTCGCCTTCGCGCCCCCGGCATTGGTCCAGAGCGCCTCATAATAAGCATCCCATTCCTGCCCCAGAGCACCACATTTCCGCAACAAGAGATTCGCTTCCAGGTTGAGGTTATCCAAATTGCGTCGGGTCCAATTTGCCGAACCCAGACAAAGCAAATCGACCCGCGGTCCGCTCACACGCAACACCTTGGAGTGAAACTGCTCCCCATGGGTATCGGCCCAACGCACCGCAATACTGCCCGCACGGGAATCCTTCAAAAGCTCTGCCGCAACTACACGATTGGGAATGCCGTTCTTTTTTCGACCAAAGGCATCTTTATTCGCATCCAAAAGACAACGTATTTGCGCACCCCGTTCCGCTGCCCCCCGCAGCGCGCCAATAATCCCGCGATCAGAAAAATAAAAGAGTGCGATGTCGATTCGGTCACCGCTACCGGCAGAGTTCAGCACCTCCAACAAACTATCGCGGATCGCACCCTCGCCCCGCCAGGCAACTGCTCGTTCACCCGCTTCTGCAAGTTCATGAAACGCCAATTCTGGAAGACGTGACTCCAAGCTTAGAAGTAGCGCATCGTGCTCCGAAGGACTCGCCCCAAATATATTAACCGGATTGCGACCCGACCAACGCGCAATTGCAATCTCAGAACGAGCGGCATAACGCGCTATCGGTCCAGTCACCAACAAGCCCGCATTCGAATGTCGCGCGCTGCCATCGGCGGGATTAAAACTCGTTACCAGAAGGCGCGCCTCGCCGTTACTGCGCCCACTGATGAGGACTTTGCGATGATTTGCCTTAAAATGAAGGAGACGGTTCCATTGAGAAAGGGAGAAGCGCGGCGCATCCGCGTCAAATGGATTTTTAAGCGGCAGCACCCATCCACCGATTTTGAGCGGCGCGAGCAAGCGACCCCAGAATAGCGCCAAGGGCGCATAGACCCGATTGGAATCCGGCAACCGGGAAAGATCGGTGAAGACGACCGACAACCCAGCCTGTTCCCAACGCCTCGCAATCTCCGCATCGCCGTTCCCATAAAAACGATTGATCGGGTCGGTGATGATCAAAATCGGGAGATCAGGATTTTGACGGCGTTTATTCTTGAGGGCCTCAAAGAGTTCCTGAGCCAGAGGACGCATTACCTGATCTGAATCAAGCTCACCACGCCAGTTGTTCCAAAGAAAAAAATCAAGAATAAGGTAGGTTTCCGCCCCCTCGATTTCAGCCAGGATGGTATCAAAAATTTCCTGTGAAGCTTCCGCTCCCCCATACGCAGGCTTGGCATAGGTTTGATCAATCAAGAGTCGCGCGTCCTGAATGCGACAGAAAGGACTCGCGAGATTTGCTCCGCGAGGCATCGCATTTCGCTTCATCAGCAGGAAGGGAAGAATAGCCAGCGCCAACAGCAGGCCAAAGACAATACCGCGCAACACATTCATGTCATCAGCTTGTTAAATTTTCGCCGCTTGGGCAAGAAAGGGATGAGCAAGAAGGTTGACGCAGAGAGCAAAAAAGACTCCTTATTTTGGATGCGCGTCTGCCTTGCGAAAAAATCACCTGCCACCTGGCTAACCGTTCCTGCCATGGCACTGTTACTTGCAGGATGCGGAGATACAGGGAACGCGAACCCGCAGACTGAAACAAAGCAACGCTCCGCCAAAATCGAGGGCTTTCCTTTTTCGCATGACCCCGCACGAGTCCTTGCCCAAGGGCCCCAAACCTGCGCGGAGTGTCACCCGGCGATCTACGAGGACTGGCAACAAAGCCATCACGCCAAAGCCAACCGACCCGTCTCCGCAAAACTTGACAAAGCAGCCTTCACTCCCGCCCGCCGTGTGGTCGAGTCGGGAGTAACCTACGAGCTGGCTTACGAGAACGAACGATTTGAACTTCGCGTGCTCGATACCAACGCGCAACTGGAACGGGTCTATGAATTAACGGGAGTCATTGGCTACACCCCCTTGCGGCAATACCTCGCCCCCCTACCCGGCGGACGCCTGCAAACCATCAGCGCCACCTACGATGTATTGAAAGATCGCTGGGTCGATGTCTTCGAGGGTGAGGATCGCCTCCCGGGTGAATGGGGTCACTGGACCGGACAGGGCATGAACTGGAACGCCAACTGCGCCTACTGCCACACCACCGAGTACCAAAAGAATTTCAGCTTCGAGGCCAATGCCTACGCGAGCACCTGGACCCAACAAGGCATCGCCTGTGCGGAATGCCACGACGGACTGGAGGCGCATTTGCAAAGCGCGCGTAGCGGCGCCACGGAGGATGACATGATTACTCCTAGCGCCCTCGAACCGCAACAGATCATGGACAACTGCGCCACCTGTCACTCCCGCCGCGACCAATTGACGGAGGATGCTTTTGAAGTGGGCGACCGTTACGAGGATCACTTCGGGCTCTCCCTCCCCGACCAACCCGGACTCTACTTCGCCGACGGGCAAATTCGCGACGAAGTCTTTGTGCACGGTTCCTTCAGCATGAGCCGCATGGGGCACGCCGGAGTCACCTGCCTCGATTGCCACAACCCCCACAGCAACGCCCTCATTCTTCCCGCCGAAAACAACCTCCTTTGTATGCGTTGCCATGAGACCGGCCTCGACAACGCCCCCATCGTGATTCCCACCGAGCACAGCTTCCATGCCGCCGACAGCACTGGTAACCGTTGCGTGGAATGCCACATGCCGAAGCGCACCTACATGCAGGTCGATCCCCGTGCGGATCACGGCTTCTTACATCCTGACCCCCGCCTCACCCAAGAGTTGGGAATTCCTAACACCTGTAACCGTTGCCACGAAGAAGAAAGCGTGGACTGGGCAATTGAATGGTCGGAAAAATGGTACGGTGAAAAACTAACCAATCATCGCCAGCGCACCCGGGCCCGCGCCATCCACGGAGCCCACGCCTTCCAGCCCAAAGCCCTCGACGCGCTCTTTGAATTGCTGGACAGCGAAGACGTCCCCGCCTGGACTGCCACTTATACCGGGCTCCTTGCCAACTACCTCCCCGAGCAACGCGCCGCCGCCCGCCTCCGCCAACTCCTCAAACACGAAAGCCCCCTCGTGCGCGAACGCGCTGTCAGCGCCCTCGGCAGCCTGCCCAACGAGCAAATCCGCCTCCTCGAAGGCCTCGGTGATCCCCTTCAAAACGTTCGCATCAGCGCCGCCCGCACCCTGCAAACCAACAATTACTCCATCCCCGAAGGCGATGCCAAAGCACAATGGCAGGCCTACCTCGACTTCAATGCCGACCGTCCCCAAAGCCTGATGATTCAGGCATACGATGCCGCCCGAAAACAGGATAAAGCCGCCACCAAGAAATACCTCGCCCGCGCTGTCAATATGGATCAGGCGAACGGCACTGTTTACCATCAGGCTGCCATCATTCTAAGTACCGCCGGCGACCCCCTCAGTGCCGAGCAATTCCTCAAGAGCGGCTGGAAAAAAGATCCCGAAAATCCACAGTTCCCCTATTCCCTCGGCCTCCTCGCCGCCGAAGCCGGCAAGCTCGATCTCGCCGTCGGTTACCTCGAAGAAACCGTTGCCAACGCCCCCGATTTCTACCGCGCCTGGTATAACCTTTCCCTCGCCTACGGACAATTGAACCGCCCCGAAGACGCCGCCCGCGCCATGCAAAAAGCACGCGGTGGAGCCGGGGCTAACTAATTTTCCATTCAACCAAGAATGCGCCCAGCAATGAAAAGCGACAAGCGTGTCGCTTCTACCGGAGCACTGCTGCAAGCACAAGCCGCGCGCCTGAGCGGTATCATTTTCAGAAACCCTGACCGGCGAATTGTACCCGACGGATGAATTTCTGACCGTGCTCGCGCACGACATCCTCGGCTTCATCGTAGCCCGTACCCGAGCGACCCGTTTCCAAGTTCTGCAAAATCTCCAAGCCCTCGTCCGTAATCATGGTCAGCATGATGTCGGCATAGAGGGGTTTGACCTGGGAGTCGTTCAAGAGAGAAGCATTCGTGCCGCCGTAAATATAACTTCCGGTTATCTCCCACGCATCGCCACTCTTCCCTCCGTTGTAAGTTTTGATATCGGGCGTACTACTGGAACCATCATTGTAGTACACCAAGATTTTAAAATCGACAATGTTGGTAACGAGGTAGTTGGATTCGTCTGTCACTGTTCCTGCGGCCCACTCGCCACTCGTTAGGGTTTCTTGGTTACCGCTCCCCATCAGATTATTAAAAGTTGTCTTAGCGTCGACGATATTTCGATAAAGCGCGTAGACCTTGGTATCACTCCCGGCAAAGGCCTCCTTGTAAGCGAGGCGGTAGGCGATGCCACAGATGTCACCAGGAATATCGTTGCCCGCACTATCTTTCTTGGGTCGGTCGAGGGCAGGAGCAAAGAGGTTGAGCGCGACCGTTTGGTCAGCGTAATCGTCACCGGCATCAACCGGTCCCTCGACCCGCAACCATTCCATCCCGTTGTCACGAAAAACGGCGGTCTCCAAATCCTGAGTCAGGAATTCCATGGCGAGGCGCGCCTCGGAGTTAGCAGAAAGTTTACCCGTGGAACGGTTCCATACCTTGAGGACTTCGTTGGTGATTTGAATGACGAGGCCCACGAGGATGACCATCACGGCGGTCGCCACCATGATTTCGATCAAAGTAAAAGCGGAGCGGTTTTGCTTGGGGCGGTGTCGGTTGAGCTTCATAACAGTCTAGCGCACCACGGCGGCGTTGTAGGTAAAGAGAGGCTCAACATCGGCGAGCACGGTCAGATCTGAATCCAGATTATCGGTGAAGGTCTCACTGTATTCCTCCGCAAAGATACGGACTTCCATCGCGAAGTAACCTTCGGGGTAAATGGAAGGAACGGGCGAGTCCCCATCCACATCCAGAGTGTAAACCTTGGTGTCGGGATTGCGCTTCGAAGAACGATAAGCCTCGGGCAAGACCGAGGAGGGCGTAAGCACCACGCGGTAGATTGGCCCCGCGACTTTAGGTGTGCCGCTTTCCACGAAATCGGTATTATTTATTTTTGCCTCATCTCCGACGGTCTCGTTGAAAAACCCGATCTTCAGCTCGGTATCAGTGGAGTCGTTATTCAGATAGGCCTGAAAGACGAAGATGGTGGCGTAACCGTTGTTGGCGACGGCGTTGAAGATGGCGTCAAATTTGGAGGCGTTGGTTGCGATCTCCGGCGACTGCTGAAGGAAAGCGTTGAGGCTGTTGACCACTGAGGTGATGGCATCCGTTTGCTCCACCTCATCCACCGATTTCAAAGTGGGTCCGAGCAAGCCGACGAGAGCGAGGATGGTGACCATGAAAATACCAATGGCGAGCACAACTTCGATTAGACTGAAGCCGCGTAGGCAAGCCGGGAAATTTTTTGAAGGTTTCATAGCGTCACTTAGTTTTACCTCACCTCATCGGGATCATTGACTGCGGTGGTACTGCCGCCACGACGAAGAATGAGGGCGGTGCGGAGGAACTCATCCTCTGGGTCAGAGAAGTCGAGTTGGAAGGAGTCGCCGTCGGGCTTGAGCACACCGGCACGTAGAGCGAGCCAGTTGTTGCTAAAGGTGGTTCCCAATACGCCGTTATCCTCAAATGCATAATAAAAATACTCGTCGCTTCCGCCGCCGTTGACCCGGTTGGTATTGGCGCCAACTTTAGTGCGGGGATAGTCGAGCTGCATAGTTGAGGCCGTGCTGAAATTTTTGCTGACATCTGGGTCAAAGTAAATGCCCTCAGGAAGGAGCGTGCCTCTGTTGGCGGCGAGCCAACCCTCTTTCACCGTGCCATCGTCATTGATTTCCTCGCCCCAGTAAACGATACCAAAATAGCGGCGATATTTATCCGGGTCAGCATCGAGGTCGTTATAAATGATGATGCGCGCTTCGGCATTTTTAAGGACTGCCTGCGCGCGGGCTCCCTTCACGATACCAGCTACAATGCGCTGAGAGGAACTAAGCGCCGCCCCCTTGCCGCCGCTACCTGCAGTGAAGAGCACCGCCGAGGCAATCAGGATGATTGAAATCACCACGAGCAACTCCACCAGGGTGAAACCGGCGCGGCATTGAGTGGTCTTGTGACAGGACTTCGGGGTCATCATTAAAAACTGGAATTTCAAAAGCTGTGCCTACTCGTAGAGGTAATAATCGGGCGCATTAATCGATTGATCCGCTTCGACGTACGCGGTGATACTGGCTCGAAGTTGGATCGTTTTAGTGGAATCCTCGGGATCGGGTACCTTGATTTCTCCGTCGCCGTCCTTGTCAATTGCGATAAAGATTTTGTTGTTATTAAAGCGGTCGGCCAACTGGCTTCTTTGTACTACTCCGTCTCCATCGGTCAAGAATTCCGCTTCCGAGAATTCATAGAAGCGAATGCGTCGGCGGTTGCCGCCCTCACTTACCGATTCGTAATTGGACGGATCGCGCGCGCTGAGGGTTTTCATAAAAGCCTCGCTATTGGCTGCCGTGCTCAGGTCGAGCACCTCAGTCGTTCCGCTCATCAAATCGGTGAAGGGATAAAATTTATACTCACTGCGGAAAGTCTGGATGGCATTCACATATTGCGAAAGCACCGCTTTCGAGGCGGCGATGTTCACATTTTTGCGCACGGTATTCACCGAGGGTATGAGAATGGATGCCAGAATGCCAATAATCGCGATGACCGTGAGCAATTCAATGAGCGTGAAGCCCTGACGGGATGAGGTTTTGTTTTTCATGGGGAAACAGACGATGCGAAGCTATGACAATAGCTTGGTGAAAATTGAAAGCAGGAAATTTAAATTCCGACACATCCATATAACTAAGCCAAGACCCTCGCTGTCAACGAAAGAGGCAGATTAGCGGCGCTATATTGTGTAGGGCTTCTTGAAAATCGCCCCACTCCGGCGGCGCTCCGCAATCTTTTCACGCTCCTCAGGTGACATGGGTACCGGGTCGCTTGTTTCGGGGTCGATTTTCCACATCCCGGGCTGCAAGTCGTGATTCACCGCCACCCGGTAATCAAACACAAAACAATCTCCCTCCCAAAGGCTTTGCCCTTTCGGCATCTCCTCCAAATAGCGCAAAATCCCCCCTTTCAAATGATACACATTCTTAAAACCCTTGCTCTTTAAATAAGCCGTCGAACGCTCGCAACGAATCCCGCCCGTGCAATACATCGCGATCTTTTCATCCTCCCGACCCTTCAGCTCCTCTTCAACAAAGGCCGCAAACGAGGCAAAATCATCGGTCTTGGGGTTTAAGGCACCCTTGAATTGACCCACCTTTACCTCGTAATCATTCCGCGTATCAATCGTCAAAACCCCGGGATCACGAATCAACTCATTCCATTCATCAGGATCCAGATAGGTGCCCACCGCCTCCTGCGGATCCGCCCCCGCCTGACGAAAGGTCACGATCTCGGGCTTCTGCTTCACCTTGTACTTCGGAAAGGGGCAAAAATCCGCCTCGGAATATTTTACCTCTAAATCCGCAAAACGCGCATCCGACCGCAGCATACCAATTAAGGCATCAATCGCCTCTGGTGAACCCGCGCAGGTCGAATTCAAGCCCTCTGGCGCCACGATAATCGTTCCGCGTAGGCCCAATTCCGCACCCGCCGCTTCCAAACGCGCTGCCCACTCGGCGGCATCCTCCAATTCCGTAAATTGGTAAAAAGCCGCTATTTTCCAAATTTCGCTCATATATTTGAAAGCTATACCAGCCAGCTGCGATTCGTCCATGCAAACCTGATTTTAAAATTAATATCCAGCCTCGACCCCTGCCTCCGAATAATCCAAGCTAGCCACAATCATTAGCACAATGCCTAAACGCAAAACACCGGAACTATCCTTTGAAGCCGCCTTGGAACGCCTTGAATCCCTTATCGAGTCTATGGAAGACGGGGAAACCCCGCTTGCAGAATTGGTCGAAAAATTCGAAGAGGGCGCAAAATTATTGAAATCCTGCCAGGCAAATCTCAAACAAGCGGAGCTCACCATCGAAAAACTCAACTTCGATACCGACACCCTCGAGGCACTCGAACCCGAGGAGGAGGAGAACGCATAAGACCATGTCCCTCCTTCAACAGATTCATTCCCCCGCTGACCTTAAAAACTTCAGCCTGCAGGACCGCGAGGAACTCGCCCGCGAAATCCGCGAACGCATCATTCGCACCACCGCCCGCAACGGCGGGCACGTAGGTCCCAACCTTGGCATGGTCGAGCTTACCATCGCCCTGCACCGCGTCTTTAACACCCCCGAGGACCGCCTTGTCTTCGACGTTTCCCACCAAGCCTACGTCCACAAACTCCTTACCGGACGCAACGGCCCAGCCTTTGACAAAATCCGCAGTGACGACGGCCTCAGCGGATTCATGAACCGCGCCGAAAGCCCGCACGATGCCTTTGGCGCCGGTCATGCCGGTACTGCCCTCTCCGCAGCCCTCGGTATGGCAACCGCCCGCGACCGCCGCGGCTCCGATGAACACGTGGTCGCCGTTTGCGGCGACGCCGCCTTCACCTGCGGCATCACCATGGAAGCCCTCAACAACGTCGCCTCCAGCACTAAGCGCCTCGTCATCATTCTCAACGACAACGAATATTCCATCGCCAAAAACGTCGGCGCCCTCGCACGGTATTTTAACGACCTCATCACCAACCCCATTTACAACCGCCTCAACGACGACATCGAAGCCTTCCTTAAAAAGATCCCCGGCGGGCAGGCCCTCATTAACTTTGGCATTAAATGGAAACAGGAAACCAAAGACTTCTTCGTCTCCTCCTCCCTCTTTGAAAAATACGGCGTCCGCTATATCGGCCCCATCGACGGACACAACTTCGAACAAGTTGAGCACTACCTCAACTTCGCCAAAAACGCCGAGCAACCCATCCTCCTGCACCTGCATACCACCAAAGGCAAGGGCTACGACGTCGCCCTCGAAAACCCCGAGCGTTTCCACGGTGCCAGCCCCTTCGACATCGAGACCGGAAAAGGCAAACCCACCGCCCCAGGCACCCCGCCCAAATACCAGGACGTCATGGGCAAGACCCTTACCCATTTCGCCCGCCGCGACAAAAACATCATCGGCATCACCGCCGCCATGCCCTCCGGCACCGGCATCAATATCCTTGAAAAAGAACTGCCCGACCAATGCTACGACGTCGGCATCGCCGAGGAACACGCCGTCCTCTTCGCCGCTGGTATGGCAACCTCAGGCTTCCACCCTGTCTGCGCCATCTATTCCACCTTCCTCCAGCGCGCCATCGACCCCATCATTCACGACGTCGCCCTTCAAAAGCTCCCCGTCCTATTCTGTATGGACCGCGCCGGACTCTCACCCAACGACGGCGCCACCCACCACGGCCTCTTCGACATCGCTTACCTCCGCTCTGTCCCCCACACCGTCCTCATGGCACCCGCCAATGAAGACGAACTCGCCGATATGATGGCAACCGGACTCGCCTATCAGGGCCCCGCCTTCATTCGCTACCCCCGGGGCAACGCCACCGGAACGCCCGTCAAAGCAAGCCCCGAAGCCTTACCCCTCGGCAAAGCAAAACGCCTCCAAGCCCCTGGGCAAATCGACCTTTGGGCCTACGGCATCATGCTTGAGGAAGCCCAGCAAATCGCCGCCAAACTCAGTGAACACGGCATCACCGCCGGCGTTGTCAACGCCCGCTTTGCCAAACCACTCGATACCGACGCCCTGCTCGAATCCGCCCAATCCACCAAAATCATAGTCACCCTCGAGGATCACGTCATTCAAGGCGGCTTTGGCAGCGCCGTCCTCGAAGCGCTCGACGAAGCCAAATCCCCCTGCCCCCTTCTGCGCCTAGGCTGGCCCGACGCATTCATTGAGCACGGCAGCAGCGTGCAATCACTCCGCCAACAACACGGCCTCAACACCGAGCAACTCTTTCAACAAGTCCTCCAGCGCGCCCTGGAAACCCCCGGCCTCGAACTCGAATCCGTCAACGACAACAGCCTCTCCTAACTCATCTGCATGGGATCGACGTCGATCTGGTCGATGACGGCTTTGTCCATTTTGAAGTCGCGGCGGAGGGCGGTGAGTTCGTCGATAACAGCCTGCGCGCTGGGGGCGAAATACCAAAGATGGAAGCGGTATTCGTCGCGGATTTTTTCGATGGGTGCGGGTGCGGGGCCGCGAATCGTGAGACGCTCGCCGAAGGTTTCCTCCACGCGGCGCGCCCACTGCTCGACGAAGAAGTTGACCTTCTCGGGGTTGCGCCCGCGAAAGAGGTGGCGGATGAGATGCTGGAAGGGGGGGTAGTTGAATTCGCGGCGTTGTTCGAGTTCCTCCAGTTGGAAACCGTCGAAATCGGATTTGCGGGCAAATTGTACAGGCGGGGCATGGGGGGTGCTGGTTTGGATGATGACCTCGCCTGCGCGGTCGCCGCGTCCAGCGCGCCCGGAGACCTGCACGATGAGTTGAAAGGTGCGTTCGGCGGCGCGGAAGTCCTCCACGTGAAGGGACATGTCGGCATTGATGAGCCCGACGAGAGTGACGTTGGGAAAGTCGAGTCCTTTGGCGATCATCTGGGTACCGACGAGAATGTCGATTTTCCCGGCACGAAAGTCGTTGAGGATTTTGCGGTAGAGATTCTTCTTGGACATGGAGTCGGCGTCCATGCGCACGATTTTCGCGCGGGGGAGGATTTTTTGAACGATGGATTCAATTTGCTGGGTGCCCTGCCCTCGGTAACGGATGGCTTCGGAACGGCACTCGGGGCAACGCGGGGGTGCTTTTTCCTCGTGCCCGCAGAGGTGGCAACGAAGGGAATGGTCGGTGCGGTGGTAGGTCTTGGGGATGCTACAATGTTTACAGGATGCGACATAGCCGCAGTCGGGACAAAGGAGGCTGGTGGAGAAGCCGCGGCGGTTGAGGAAAAGGATGCTTTGTTCGCGCTTCTCGAAACGGTCGATGAGTTTATCGGCGAGCATCCTTGAGATGGGGGAGCCCTTGGCGCGACCGCTTTGGCCTTCGCGGCGCATATCGACGAGGTGAATGCGGGGAAGCTCACAATGGTCGACGCGTTTGAGAAGACGGTCGACGGCGTATTTTCCGCGCTCGACGTTGTAGAGGGTTTCGAGGGAGGGGGTGGCGGAACCAACGAGGCAGACCGCGCTGGCGAGGTGGGCACGGTAAACGGCGACGTCGCGCCCATGGTAGCGGGGGTTGTCTTCCTGTTTGTAGGAGGGTTCATGCTCCTCGTCGACGATCATGAGTTTGAGATTTTGGACGGGGGCAAAGACGGCGGAACGGGCACCGACGACGACGTGCGCCTCGCCGCTCACGAGGGCCTTCCAGGAATCGTAGCGTTCGCCGTCGGAGAGGTGACTGTGCCAGACGACGGTGCGCACCCCACGAGCTTCAAGGCGGGCACGAACGCGACCGACGGTCTGAGGCGCGAGGGCAACTTCGGGAACGAGGAAGACCACCCCTCCCCCTTCAGCGACCACTTGTTCGACGGCATTAAGATAAACCTCCGTCTTGCCGGATCCGGTGACGCCATGCAGGAGGCGCACGCTGAAGTTGTCTTTGTCGATAGCGTCGGAAATGGCTTTGACGGCAACGGCTTGCTCGGCGGTAAGGGTGGGACGTATTTCGGCGGCTTCGACGGTTTCGACCACACCGAGCTCGTCAGCGTAGGCTTCGCGTGCTTCTTCGGTGTCGGTTTCGAGGAGGTGGCCTTTTTTAACGAGGGCTTCGCAGGCGGAGGCGCTGATTTTGAGGCGTTTGAGGATTTCCGCGCGGGGTTGGGCTTTGAGCTGCTGGGAGATGAAATTGAGGAG